>NZ_PVWF01000100.1 GCF_003003995.1 Pleurocapsa sp. CCALA 161
TTACTTGTTACTTGTTACTTGTTACTTGTTACTTGTTACTTGTTACTTGTTACTTGTTACTTGTTACTTGTTACTCAATTTTTTAACTAACCTATCTGGAACGGATTTAATATTATACGATTAATGTTCTTAACCCGAACTGAGGTTAATAAGCAACTGCCTTCCCCGCAGGTTTACGTATGTCATTAACCCCAATCATCGTTTTATCCCCATGAACCAGAATTGATTCTGCTGCACCCCAAGGCATAAAAGGCATAGTGCTATAGCCTCGTATTTTCAAACCTCTAAAGGTTTCAGGCGTAATTGCATGAGCTTCAGCAACTACTTGGTTAGGTAAACCTTGATAGTGTACACGGGGAGAATTAACCGCATCTGCTATGTTCATACCGTAATCAATCACGTTAGTAATTACCTGCAACACCGTAGTCGGGATAGTCGAACCTCCTGGACTACCTGTGACCAGATAAACCTGCCCATCTTTGCTAACTATAGTCGGGGACATAGAACTTAAAGGACGTTTGCCAGGCTCAATTAAGTTTGCCGATCCCTGACGCAAACCAAACTGATTAGAAGATCCTAGCTTGGTAGTAAAATCATCCATCTCATTGTTGAGTAAAAATCCTGTTCCTGGCGCAACTACTCCTGCACCAAAATAAGAATTAATTGTATAGGTAACGGCTACAGCATTACCTTCTTTGTCCACTACAGAATAATGAGTGGTATTTGTTCCCTCCTGTGGAACGTCAGTAGAAAATACAGACTCAGGATCGAGTGCCTCAAAAGCTATTTTTTCTCTTAGGGAAGCAGCATATTCAGCAGACAGTAGTTTGTTCGTCGGGTTATCAACAAAATCAGGATCGCCTAAATAACGATTGCGATCGCCAAAAGCGAATAACATTGAGGAGAACATATGATGTAAACTTTGGGGCGTATGCCAGCCTAATTCTTTTAAATTATAGCCAGATAAAATATTTAGCATTTGACAAACAGTAGTGCCACCACCAGGAGGAGGTGAAGAAGCTACACGATACCCTCGATAATTGCAGCTTATGGGTTCATATTCTGCCACCTGATAACTGGAAAAATCTTTTAAACTCAAAATACCCTTGTTTTTTTGACTGGCAGCCACAACTTTTTGGGCTATTTCTCCTTGATAAAAAGCTTCTGTTCCCTCCTGAGAGAGCGCTTTTAACGTGTTAGCCAGATCGGACTGAATTAAAACATCGCCAACTTGATAGGTTTTCTGGTCATCTTGCAAAAAGATCTTGGCAACATTAGGTTGCAGCAGCTTTTCTTTCCCCGCCTCAAATATATCTACGTCTCCTGCTTGCAGTACAAAACCATGTTCGGCTAAATCGATCGCTGGTTCGATCACTTGTTTTAGCTCCATCGTCCCATATTGCTCAAGGGCGTAATTCAAACCCTTAACTGTACCTGGAACACCCACCGCTAAGTAACCATCAGTACTCAAGTTTTCCCGCAGCTTCCCTCGCTCATCTAGATACATTTTGCTATCAGCTTTTAAAGGTGCAGTTTCACGGAAATTAATAAAAGCTTCATTCCCATCGGCTAAATGAATCAGCATAAATCCACCGCCCCCTAAATTACCGCAGCAGGGATCTGTCACTGCCAAGGCATAACCTACCGCCACCGCAGCATCGATCGCATTTCCTCCATCTTGAAGTACTTCCAACCCCACCGCTGAAGCATCTTGCTGAGTTGAAACTACTACTCCATTAGTCCCCAGGGCTTGTGTGTTGACTGTTTTAGCATTGACCTTACTCCAGCTATCAACTGTTGAATAAACTAGATAAAAATTATTGCTCAAATAATTACCCATCACAATGAGCAAAACAATACTCACCACCAGAGATATAGCTCGTTTAATTTTTATGTTCATCTATTTAAAAGCCATCACCTACAACAACTCCCCTCGCATTACCGTTATTGCTTGACCTTGAAGCAAAACGCGATCGCCACCATCATAATACACTTTAACTACCCCCCCACGAGCAGAAGCCTGATAAGCCAAAAACCGATCTTGGTTCAGGCGATCCCGCCAATAAGGAGCAAGACAGCAGTGAGCAGATCCAGTGACAGGATCTTCCTCGATGCCAACCCCAGGGGCAAAAAATCTGGAAACAAAATCATATTTAGAATTCCTATCAGCTTTACTCGTCACAATCACATTGGAGATAGGTAATTGCTTGAGCAGGTTAAAATTAGGCTGTAGCTGTTCAACCTGTTGGGCTGTAGCAACTTCCACTAGGTAGCCTAAGGAGTTGTATAAGACCGTTTTTAAGGGTACGCCTAAAGCATCCCCTAATTTAGTGATTGGTGGAATATCTTGGGAGCGATTAACAGGAAAGTCTAGCTCGATCCAGTCGTCTTGATATTTAGCTGTTAAAATACCACTCTTGGTTTCAAACTGAATTAATTGCCCTGTCGAAGCATATCCTTCGGTCCAAAGTACATGAGCGCTGGCGAGGGTAGCATGACCACATAAAGAAACCTCGCTGGTGGGAGTAAACCAGCGCAAACCGTAAGCTTGACCTTCCCTGTATAAAAATGCTGTTTCTGACAAATTCATTTCCCGAGCAACCAACTGCATCCATTGCTCATCTTGAGGTGATTCCAATATACAGACAGCAGCAGGATTCCCTTGAAAAGGGCGATCGGTAAAAGCATCTACTTGAACGATAGTTTGTTTCATAAATATTGCTCTAGCCGAACTTGAATAAAATAAAACTTAAACTACAATAGCCATCAAAGCAAGCCTGATCTTGCTGCAATCAAAAAAAAATCAGTTCGCTTTGCGTTACCAATACCTAAAGTCAATACAATACTAAAGAAGGAGTATTGGATAATTAAACTATGAACCCTAGCAACCCAAAAGATTTCAAAATATTTTTAGGATTAAGTATTGCGACAAGTCCTTTTATTTTGAGCATTTTATTGCTATACCTCTTGTCAGAATTCATGACTGAATTCGGCAAAGCTAGTGAAGAAATATTTCGCTCAGAACGCTTGCCTATCCTGAACTTCCCTAATTTTGAGCCTTGAGCAGCTTGAATTTAACTAGCGATGTGGCGATCGCCCTTACCGATCTAGTATTGGTGTAGTTGATATAGATCCGCTCAAAGCTGGAAGCTATAAACTTTTTGCTCTGTCAAATTCCCAACATGATCACTACACCAATCAAGCTACGATTTATTTAAGTCAAATAGAGGTTTTTATGAGTTCGCTTGTTCAATCTTCGATCGTAAATCGAGAAGAGACTAATGTGGTTGACACTTCCCACTTACTGTTGCGTCATCGACAAAAATTGATTGAAGACCTTTGGGAGTCGGTGCTACGCTCAGAATGTGGTCAGGAAATGCTCGATCTGCTCCAGCAAATGCGCTCTCTTCATTCTGCTGAAGGACAGGTAACAGCAACATTTACCCAATCTTCCGTACCACAGTTAATTGAAAAGTTAAGTCTTGACGATGCTATTCAGGGAGCCAGGGCATTTGCGCTTTATTTTCAACTGATTAACATTGTTGAACAACACTACGAATCAAAAGAGCAAAAACTAGCTCGGCGTGTGACTCAAGTTTCCCCTCACAATTTTAAAGACAAAAAACCTCTAGTTCCAGGAACTGCGACTACGGAAGCTCACAGTCAAACACCAAAATTAAACAATAATTGGACTGAACCCAGCATATCGAGCAGTAATCAGGCGGGACTATTTCATTGGCTCTTTCCTTATCTCAAGGAAATTAACATGCCTCCCTTGATGCTGCAAAGACTATTAGATCAGCTTGATATTAGATTAGTTTTTACCGCCCATCCTACGGAAATTGTCCGTCACACCATCCGCAAAAAACAGCGCCGTATTGCCCAAATTTTAGAGCAGTTAGACATTGCCGAAGAAGCAATGCAAGAAATTGGGCAGATTGAATCCTGGGAAGCTAATGAAACGGTGGGTCAGTTAACTGAGGAGATTCGTCTTTGGTGGCGGACTGATGAGTTGCATCAATTTAAACCTAAAGTATTAGATGAAGTAGATTACTCCTTACACTACTTTCAAGAAGTCTTATTTGACGTAATTCCTCAATTAGCTTCTCGCCTCAAGCAGTCTTTAGGGGCATCTTTCCCCAAACTAATTGCTCCAACCCATAACTTTTGTTACTTCGGCTCTTGGGTCGGTTCAGACCGTGATGGCAACCCCTTTGTGACACCTCAAGTAACCTGGTCAACTGCCTGCTATCAGCGAACAATTGTCATCGGCAAATATCTTGAGGCGATCGCTCAATTAAGAGAAATTTTGAGCCTTTCTCTGCACTGGAGTGATGTACAGCAAGAATTACTCGACTCTCTCGAGCAAGATCAGCAGCAAATACCCAGCATTTACCAAGAATTATCAATTCGCTATCGTCAAGAACCTTATCGTCTTAAGCTAGCGTATATTGCTTATCGATTGAGCAACACGCTGGAGAGAAATCAAGCTTTGTCCTCAGCGGCGGGAAGACAGGCTATCTCCGAAATTCATACTGAAAATATCTACACTACGGGAGATGAGTTTGTCGCTGAGTTAAAGCTGATGCAGACTAGTTTGGCTGCCACCAGGCTACATTGTCGTGAGTTGGATAATTTAATTACTCAAGCTGAGGTGTTTGGCTTTAACTTGGTCGAGTTAGATTTTCGTCAGGATTCCTCTCGACATAGCGATGCGATCGCCGAAATTACTGCCTATCTTCAGGTCTTACCCAAACCCTACAATGAACTTTCTGAAGCCGAAAAAACTACCTGGTTGATTCAAGAATTAAAAACTCGTCGTCCCCTGATTCCAGGAGAAATGCCTTTTTCCCCTACAGCTTGTGAAACGATCGAAACTTTTCGGATGTTACGACTTTTGCAGCAGGAATTCAGCACCAAAATTTGTAAAACCTACGTCATCAGCATGACTAATTTTGTCAGCGATGTTTTAGAGGTGTTACTGCTGGCTCAGGAGGCGGGACTATACGACCCTGCTACTTGCTGCACTTCGATTAGGATTGTCCCTTTATTTGAGACGGTAGAAGATCTCAAGCGCGCGCCAGAAGTGATGCGAGAACTATTTGAGCTACCGCTATATCGTGCTTCCTTAGCGGGGGGCTATGAACATGTTTCAGCGCAACGGGAAGAGATTTCAACCACTACTTTAATGCCTCTCCAACCCTGTAATTTACAAGAAGTGATGTTGGGCTATTCTGACAGTAATAAAGACTCAGGTTTCTTAAGCAGTAACTGGGAAATTCATAAAGCTCAAAAAGCCTTACAGCAGGTTGCAGCTGAATTTGGTATCTCTCTAAGGATTTTTCATGGTCGCGGGGGTTCGGTCGGTCGCGGGGGTGGTCCTGCTTATTCAGCAATTTTGGCTCAACCAACGGATACGATTCAGGGCAGAATTAAAATTACTGAGCAGGGAGAAGTGCTAGCTTCTAAGTATTCTTTGCCTGAATTGGCTTTATATCATCTCGAAACAATGACTACAGCAGTAATTCAGTCTAGTTTACTCGGTAGTGGATTTGATCGGGTCGAACCCTGGAATCAGATCATGGAAGAGCTATCAGCGCGATCGCGCACCGTCTATCGCGCTTTAATTTATGAACAAGAAGACTTCGTTGACTTTTTCCATTCCGTCACTCCTATAGACGTAATTAGCCAGCTTCAGATTGGCTCGCGCCCCTCTAAGCGTCCAGGCAAAAGTGGATCTAACAACAAAAAAGATCTGAGCAGTCTCAGGGCAATTCCCTGGGTGTTTAGCTGGACTCAAAGTCGCTTTTTGCTACCTGCTTGGTATGGTGTCGGCTCGGCACTACATGGCTTTTTGGAACAAGAGCCTGAGAAAAATCTCGATCTGCTGCAATATTTTTATGTCAAGTGGCCTTTCTTTCGAGTGGTTATCTCTAAAGTGGAAATGACCCTGGCTAAGGTAGATCTTCAAATTGCCGAACATTACGTCAAAGAATTATCTCAACCAGAAGATCTTGAGCGTTTCCAAAAGTTATTTGCTCAGATTTCGGAAGAATATAATCTCACTAAAGCCTTAATTCTCAAAATAAACGGTCAGCAAAAGCTGCTAGACGGTAATCTTGAGCTACAGCGATCAGTGCAATTGCGTAACGGCACAATTGTTCCCCTCGGATTTTTACAGGTAGCGCTAATCAAACGCTTACGTCAACACGATAAATCTCAAGCGCTCCACTTCCGCTTTAGCAAGGAAGAATTATTGCGGGGGGCAATGTTAACTATTAATGGGATTGCTGCGGGCATGAGAAATACTGGCTGATTCCTCAAAGCTTGCTTTTGACTTTAGCTTTGGGCGTTGGTGAATCAAGGGATACCACAAGGGTATATCCGAATGTGTATCCTTTAGGACAATGTGATTTTTTAACATCGTCATCTTTGATTAAATTTAAAGAGTTCGTAGCTATTAGCTACGAACAGAAAACCAATGCCCAGCTTTAAAAGAGCGCGATAATTAATACACCACATACACCATGAAAAAAAAGTGGGTAATTGCTTTTTGCCTATTGGGAATCAGTGTTTTGGTTCGTTTTCCCTACTATTTTGTCGATGTTATCAATTGGGACGAAAGCACATTTATTTTGATGGGGCAATCTCTTTTGGATGGACATCTTCCCTATACGGAACTATGGGATCTTAAACCACCTTTAGCATTTACAACTTACGCTTTTTTGATCATGTTGTTGGGCAAAAATATTCTTGGTATTCGTATCGCCGGGACAATATGCGTATTTCTAACTGCATGGTTAGTTTATCTAGTTGGTAGAAATATTGGGAGTAATTCCGTAGGTATATTTGCGGGCATTTTGACAATTGCGACTGTAACAGCGATCGACAGCGGACAGGCTACTATGACCGAACACGTTGCTTGTGTACCGCTTGTAGGAGCATTAGCTTGGCTAGTTACCCGCAAAATGACTCCTGGGGCGCTATTTCTAGGGGGTCTAATGCTAACTGGAGCAACATTAGTCAGGCTTAATTTGGCTTATGTGGTGTTGGGAGTCGGAATTTGGCTTGTATATAGTACTTTTAAACATCAGACGGTAGAGTTAGCAGGAATAGCGGCTTATTGCCTGGGTAGCTTGAGCTTAATATTTTTAACTTATTGCCCCTATCTGATTAAAGGAGACAGTTTAATTTGGTTTAATTCTGTGGTGTTAGCTCCCCTCAGTTATGCTAATTCAGCAGGACACACAGGAATGGGAACGGAGCAAAAATTACTTTTTGCCTGCTTAATTTTTGGGATTCTCAATCAACTCTGGCAAAGAACTTCAAGCAAGCAACAGAGAGAATTTGGGCTATTGCAGGTATTTCTTTTGAGTACAGTCATCTCAATTATTCAAGGTGGGGAATTATATGAGCATTACTGTATTCAGATTTTTCCGTTATTATCCTTAACTTTTGCCTTATTTTGGGCAAGATTACCGAAAATAAGTCGCTTACTGCTGGTGACTTTGGTTGCTTTTGGGCTGATTTCTATCTTAAAGCCGATATATACTCAATATCAGGTTATTGGCGATCGTTTTAAGGAGGTCAAACCGCTAAACCACGGTGTAGCCTATGAGATTGTTGACTATTTGCAGCAACATGATTCTGCCCGAAAACCCATATATATGATGCAGGATCAGATTGTTTATTGGCTGATGGATCTTAAACCTCCAAGTAAAGTAGTAACCCATCCTTCTAATCTTTCTAGAGATTACCTTTTTAAATACATCGAGGGTGCAGCAGGTTCTACTGAAGCAGAATTAAGCAAAATATTGGCAAAAAAGCCCGAATTTATCGTCAAAGGAGGCGAAAATTCCCCCTATATTGAAGACCATCCTGCTGCGAATTTATTATTGAAGCAGGTTTTAACCACACAATATAAGTTAGCTAAAAAAATTGCCGACCGCGAAATTTATCAGCTTCGTTCGTTTTAGGGTAATTAAATTTAATAGTGTTATAGTCATTTCAAATAGCAAGTAGCCCTTCGGATTCGACAGTTTGCTTCACCGCAACGCAACTGTCTCACAGGTAACGAGTCCTAAAGGATTAGCTTCGCAAATATTAATTATTCTGATTTCATCACCAAATTTTTACGCAGAAATTAAACATTACCTTTGCCAAGCGGATTTAGTATTATTTGGGTCTTTATTGACTCTATTTGGTGCTTCTTCCAAATAAGACAAATAATCCTCCTGTTCGATATAATTCCAACCAATAATAAATTGTAAATTCTGACTGCCCCATCATTGCAGATAAGGATTTTATATCTTATTATCACGGCACGCTTGTATTTTGATCAAATATCAAGCCTTAAGTTTGCCGATGATTCAGCGATCCTTAGGCTAGGCGCGACGGACGCGACGTAAGAAGCTTATCCGAAGGTGTCTATCACGGATACACTCAATGCGATATCCTCATTGGCTTAAGGACAAGAGTGCAAGCCTCTACGCATATACCCTTTAGGGAATCCTTTAGGGCGAAGCTAGTCTTTAGGGAAGCCTAATCGCGATTCTTGTAAACTCATTTTACTTCTATATCTTTTATATTAAGTCTTTAGCTACTTTTGGTAAATGGTATTACTTAGATTGTCTGTTTGATACTTATGTTGTACAGGCTTTCCTATTTGTTAATAAATTTTTAAATTATGCTTAAATTAATGATATTTTTCAGGACTTAAAAAGTTTATTTAAGTCTAGCTTAGTCTCTAAATATACTTGATTTCGCTAAAACTTTCATCAATAATGAAAATTGAAAAGAAAAGCGTTGATCAAAATTTGATTTTCTTTTCTAACAACATTCACGTAAATACAAACGGAGAAATATAATGGCTGAAATCAAATTGTCTGAATTACGTCCTGCTGGTTCTGAATTGTTACAAGATTCTGAGAACTTTCTTAATGAATTAAGCGATCGCGAAATCGAAAACGTGGTTGGTGGCGACACAATTAATAGTGTTGCCAGTCAAAATAGTGTTTCTGTTGGTACTGTAAACACTATTACTGATGTTGGTCAAACTCAAACTTTTGTAACTTTCTAAGCTCAAAAAAAAGTAGTTGGAGTGGAAGAGAAAAGCGTTGATCAAAACTTGATTTTCTCTCCCGACAATTATCTACTTAGTGCAGATAGCAGCTAAAGCAGATGGCTGAAACCAACTGTGTAGTATTCTATCTTAACTAGCTGTACTTGGTTGCTAAATTGTCTAAAGTTTTAATAAGTTGTGATTAGGCTCCGCCTACGTAGAGCGCATCGTAACTTATTAAAACAACTGAATCAAAATGGATTTAACTCTATTTTTCTTCCGTCAACTAATACAAACAAAATAGTTTTAAGGAGAAATATAATGGCTGAAATCAAATTGTCTGAATTACGTCCTGCCGGTTCTGAATTGTTACAAGATTCTGAGAACTTTCTTAATGAATTAAGCGATCGCGAAATTGAAAACGTGGTTGGTGGTGATACTATCGCTTCAGTTGCTAGTCAAAACAGTATTTCTGTTGGTACTGTAAATAGTATTACTGATGTCGGTCAAACTCAGACTTTAGTAACTTTCTAGACATAAGTTTCTAGGCTGAAAATCAGTTAGAGCAGAAGAGAAAAGCGTTGATCAAAATGGATTTAACTCTTTTTTCTTCTCTCAACTAATAGAAACAAAATAGTTTTCAAGGATGAAAATCAATGGCTAATATTAAATTGTCTGAATTAAGTCCTGCTGGTTCTGAACTGTTTCAAGGTCACGAAGATTTCCTGAATGAATTAAGCGATCGCGAACTTAGCGATGTGCTTGGAGGAGGTGCTTCGGCAGCTACAGTTAGTGGCAAAACTATGGTGTCTGGTATTTCAAGTGGTGAGTTTGACTACGCTAATTATGGCAATTTTAATTATGCTAAAATTGGCAATTTTGAAGCATTGCAAATCAAGATTAAACCAACTTTACTTCATCACAGTTTTTCCACAATTATCTTCTAGTTAGTCATCTTAGCAAACAAGATGTACAAGCATTTAGAATATTTTAAATGCTTGTCCCTTTTGTTTTGTCTTTGTCGACAATTTAAACTTTGAAAGTATTTTCAAAGTAAAGTGTTTTACTGATAATTAATAATTAGAATAAGTTTAAACAATTATGGTATTTTTACTAAGCTCAAAGAATGTTTTTGAATACCTCAAGGAAAAAAATATTTGTCCTGAAATCAAACAAAAACTTGATGAGCATGATATAGAATCGAGATCAGCAAAAAACTTTAACTTACTAGTTAGCTTGCCCGATCGCAGTAAGTTATTTATCAAGCAGGAACGATTTGACCGCGCAGGAAAAACCGCTGGAGAATTTAACCGAGAGTGGCGTATTCAAGATTTTGTGAAGCAGTTTCCCGAAGTTAGTAAGCTGAATAGTTGGTTACCAGAAATTACGGATTTTGATGTAGATAATTCAATTTTGATTGTTAAATACTTAGATGACCATCAAAACTTAGGGGAATTTTATGGACAAGAAAATATTTTTGCGACCGAAATAGCCAGTTCAATTGGGTCGATTATTGCCACGATTCATTCTCAAACGATTAATAACCATAGCTATGAAAATTTCTTTGGCTATAGTAACAGTAGTTCATCCCCAAAATTAACTCAGGGCATGGCAAGTGGATTAGCCAGAATTACTCCAGAAATATTTGGGACAGTTCCTGCCGATGGTCTTAAATTCTTTGCCCTGTATCAACGCTATGATAGTTTGGGAAAAGCGATCGCCCAGCTAAACGAATCGTATCAGCCTGTTTGTCTAACTCACAATGATCTTAAATTAAATAATATCTTAATTGCTGCTCACTGGAAACCCGCCGAGCCATCTTTAGCCACAAATTATAACCAGCCTCAAGTCGAACTAAAACTAATTGATTGGGAACGTTCTGGCTGGGGAGATCCTGCTTTCGATCTGGGTACAGTTATTGGCAGCTATTTGATCATTTGGCTACAGAGTTTGATCGTCAGTAGATCGATGGCAATTGATGAATCCTTGCGTTTGGCGACAATCCCTTTAGAAGTATTGCAACCATCTTTAGTAGCTTTAACCAAAACCTATGCTACTTGTTTTCCTGAAATTGTGGAACATGACCCCAAATTTTGGCAAAAAGTGATGCAGTTTGCAGGTTTAGCACTAATTCAAACGATCCAATCAACTTTACAGTACCAAAAAGCTTTTAATAACACGGGGATATGTATGCTTCAAGTAGCAAAAGCTTTATTGTGCAACCCAGAATCTTCGATTGCCAGCGTTTTAGGTATTGAAATTAATGAACTAGATCACTGTAAGAGCTAGTAATAAATATTATAAACATCACTTTAGGAAAAATTAATAGCTATGCAATTGCTAGATTCTCAACCCAATCTCAAATCAACTTCTTTACAAACCGCTTTAGAAGATATTGTTAATCAAGTTCAAATCGAATCCAACTTTTGTATTCGTCACCCGAATTATCAACCTGTAGAATTACCACCCCCAACTGTAGAAAGGTTTCAAAAATTATCAACCGATTTGCAATCTAAATACCTCTCCCAAATGTTACAGGGCTTCCTCTACGGTATTTATTACAATGGCTCACTTAAAAAAGCTTTAGCTCTTGATAATGAGCTAACACAATCCAACCTATATCAAGATTTAGAAAACAATACCTTTCTCGGAGTAGATTTAGACTTTTACGACAGATTGCATCAAAGTAATCAAGGTCAAGGTCATTTTGATCCTGGTTGGCAGATAATCGCTTCAGAAGCAGAAGATATTTTAATCGTTAATAAAGGTGGTTTAACACTCCACGCTAATGTAGAAAACCATCTGTCTCCCGAAGCTAAAAACTCGAAGATAGGCGATATAGTTGCAATTCGACTGCCAAAAAATCGGGTTCAAAATGGATTTTATATGGCAGTGGGCGATATAGGTGCGCGGCAAAGTGATGCTCAAGAACGAAAAGATGTCACGGTACGTATTTATTTCAATCTTACTGCCGAAGGTGCGATCGCGATTATGACCAGTTTAACCACCCAACTCAACTCCTTAGCTATCCCCTTTTCTTTCAAGGCTCTTTACAATTCTGCCGATTACGGCAGGCATGATTCTGCTGTACTTTATTTCGACAGTCTTCATTATGAGGTAGTCAAGCAGGTTTTGGAAACTATTTATGGTCAACATCAAGAACACTTTCAACCAGAAATTCCATTGTTTACTAAATACCTAGCACCAGGATTAGCTTTAGCAGAAGAACCAGATCATAAATTCTCTAGTAAGGACAGCTTTGGGACTAATCGCTGTCAAATTATTGCCAATGGCTTACTAGCTGTCAACCAGTCAGCAAATAATACTCCAGAAAGTCGTTTAAATGCGATCGCCAAAGAGTTTGACTCCCTGGGAATTGAATTAGAGCGTTGTTATCTCAATGCTAACTCGGAAGACATTTATACTCCCTTAAACCTATAAACTTCTGGCACGAATCAGAATCACTTATCTTACCAAGAGGGTAAAGGGTAAAGGTTAAAGGGAAAAAAATTAATTTTTTATTCATGCAAAAGGTCTTATGAAATTAACCGAATTAAAGCCAATAGTTACAAGTCCGCCAAAAAGCCCAGTTATTGATCCAGTCAAACAACCAGAATCCGATCTGTCGTTTTATCGTAAGTTAGGGCGCACTGATCTAACCGTCAGTTGTTTAGGATTGGGTGGTGGCGGACATATTTCTAGTGAAGACACTCTCTATGCTTTTGATCGGGGTGTTAACTACTTTTTCTATTCCAGTGACTTACATCACTATCTATATAGCTCGATGGGGCCAGCTTTACGTAAACTTTGTGGACGAGGTTCATCCTATCGAGAGAAAGCAATTCTGGCAACCGTAACTTATATGGTTAAAACTCCAGAGGCAGTCTTGGCATCTCTCTTAGATCAGTTTGTCGATCTAAAAATGGATTATATCGATGTCTTCTTCTGGGGTTGGATTGATACTGATAATGAGGCAGATTTTAATAAATGCATGGGTGCATCTAATGATCTGCGTGGTCCAAACTCCGTTTATCAGCGAACTATCGAAAGAATGTTTGAGACTTCGGAAAAGATGAAGCAAATGGGCATCGTCCGCTATATTGGTGCTTCTTTCCACAGCCACGAACTCGCCAGTCAATGGCTAGATAGTCCTTTATTAGATGTGGTTATGGTGCGTCATAACGTGGCTCACCGCAGCGCACAGCAGCAAGTTTTGGCTCACCTCGACTCCCAAGATCCTCAAAGACCAGGAGTTGTTACTTTTAAATCCGCAGGAATGCGCGGTCATCTTTGGGAACCACCACCGCTACTACCATCTGGATGTTGGCGACCTTCTGTTCCCGATTTATATCGCTACTCTCTCTGTCAAAATAGTGTTGATGTTGCCTTGGCGGGTTGGACTAAGCGATCACATATCGATGAAGCGATCGCAGCAATGGAAAAAGGCAGACTTACCACCGAAGAACTTGACTATCTCGATCTTTACGGCGATTTACATCGTAATCGCTACAAAAAAGCTGATATTCCTCGCGATCTTCTTATTTATCGCCCGTAGGGGCGAACGCCCTAAAGGATTAGCTCCTAACGTCGCGTCGCCGTTCGCCCCTACGGCAACGCCCCTACATCACATCTAAAATTACTAACTTATTAACCATGACTAATAACACCATCCAAATTCAAGACCAAATTCAAGAAACTGACATTGAGTCACTATTTCCTAAGATATCGACGGCAAATGATGCAGAAATTGTCGATTATCTGCGTCATTCCTGTCAGTTTGCCGAGATAGCTAATCTAGCTGAAGAAGAGATTTTGATCGTTAAACTGTGTCAACATTTCGGAGTTGAAGTTACCGAAACAGAATGGCAAGAAGAGGGAGATGCTTTCCGTTTACAACATAAATTGTTCGGGGTAGAAGAGACTACTAACTGGCTAAAACAACAACGAATTACTCTAGAAGATTGGTCAGAAGGGATTAGGCTGAAACTGCTAACTAAAAAATTAAAAGAATATTTATTCGGCGCTAATGTCGATCTACACTATATTGCTAACCGTGACCAATATCGACGAGTTGCTCTATCTCAAATTCTGGTTCTTGATTCCGAAACTGCTATAACCATCGAGCGATCGCTAAAAGAAAACCAGAACTCCTTTTGTGCTTTAGCTTTAGAACATTCCCAAGGCAAACAATCTCATACTAATGGTGGCTTTCTGGGTATCCTCTACATATCTCAACTAGTCCCAGAAATTGCTGAAGCGATCGCCAATACCGCAGCAGGAACAATTATTGGCCCGATCAAAACTAAGCTTGGTTATCACCTCCTGAGGGTGGAGAAGTGGTTTCCCACAGAAATGAGCGAATCTGTCAGAGAAGAAATCTTTAATACTCTTTGGCGGCTTTGGCTCAGAGAACAACAAAGCTAACAATTGCTAAACACAACTTATCTAAAATTTAAGGAAAAAATATCATGGCACAACTCAAAATAACCGAGTTAAATCCCGCTGGATCTGAACTATTTCAAGATTCGGAGAACTTTCTCGAAGAATTAAGCGATCGCGAACTAAATCTTATGGCGGGAGGAATGGACATAAATTCTGTAGTTACTCAAAATAGCGCGTCCGTAGGTAGCATCCAAACTGCTACTGTTGTGGGAATTTCTCAAACTAATGTGAGTGTACAAATTTCCAATGTTAATGCTTCTAATGTTAATGTTAATGCCTCCAATGTTAACATTACTGCCTTTTAGACTTCGATTACTCAGATGACAGTGCAAATTTACTATTTTTGTTCCGTCATTCTGAGTTTTTTTGATTCAATATAGCTAAATCCCACACCAAGATTTTAAGTTAAAACTTTACTGTTAAGAGAAAGTGGAGTCTTAAAATCCAAGTTAATTTTAATCTCTAGTTTTTCAGTTTGTTGTTTTAACCATTGAGAAAATAAATCTCCCAGAATTTGTTTCCTGATTTGTTCGTCTAACTTTGGCTGAATTATTTCTTCGACTAAAATTACATGTATCCCTGTTGAAGTAATTATTGGTTTCAAAAATTCTGGCGGATTTGCCGCAAAAACAGCCCTGGAAACCTCAGATTTCAACTCTTTACGCCTCACTATTCCGCGATAGCCTCCAGATCGTCGCCAAGATGGCTCAGTAATATATTGACGTGCAATTTCGTGAAAGCTAATTTCTCTCTCTTTTAAAGCACAATATAGCTCCATCGCAATATCTTTATCGTCCAGAAATACCTCATATATGGCTGCACCAGCATAATCTAACTGATGCTGATAAAACCAAGCTTCCACGCGATCGCCAAATAAGTGTTCAACTAATTTTCTCGAAACAATATTTGTGTAAATTAAATGTTCAAAGTCATCTAACGATAAATGATGTTTTTGTAACCAAGCCTGAGTATCTTGAATATTACGAAGTCTTTGAGTCAGCCTAAAATTATCAGCTGCTTGTTGTATATCTTCTGTGTTAACGGTGATTCCTATTTCTGCCGCTTTCTGCTCAATAACCTTACAGGTAACAACCCCTTCAAGAATAGTCGGCAGTTGGCACGATATTTTTAGATGGTTAAAAATATCTTGACGATTTATCTCAATCGATTTGTTCATAATTACTGATGTGTGCAATTTTCAACTTACTGTTTTCTATTCTTACTGTTGATTGTGCATGATTAAATAGTTAATTTAAGTTTTTTTTAGACTTAAGAGTTTTAATTTTGTCTATTTCAGACTAGTTTAAAAGTACTAAAAAATTTCTATTTTTAAGGCTTAGAGCGTGTCACATATTTAATTTATCTAATATTTATGTGACTACAATTACTATTTTCAGGCTCTAATTATCTTAATAATGTGTCTAAAAAAAACTATTAGAGCTTGAATTCATCACATAAATCTTGAGAAACTTTAATGACCACTATATAAATAAAGTCATCAGCTGCTAGTTGTTACTAGCAAAGATATAGCAGTCCTGTTTGATTCATGAAACTACATTGATTGGTTTTTAGGTAGTGGGTAGTAGGTAGTAAGTAGTAGGTAGTAAGTAGTAGGTAGTAGGTAGTAGGTAGTAGGTAGTAGGTAGTAGGTAGTAGGTAGTAGGAATTTTTCATTTCATTTAGGATTGCTATATTAACCTAGCTAGTGTTTTAAAAATGTAGTTATTTTACTATTTACTGTCTTCCTAAGAAGATTCACTTTTTAACCAATAAATATAGCGATCGATGAGATTTGATAATAAAAAATTAATTACCGAAATTAAATTTAATCTAGGAGAATTTCATGTTTAAAATTACCAGTACGGATACAGAAAATCTAGAAGATGCGGGAACGCTTGCTGCTGATCTCAGCAGTAGTAACCTTTCGCTAGATGACGGCGGAGACGACGACGTTATTTTCTCTCCCGACAGCGATAATTCTCTTGCTACTGGTGCAGGAAATGATGTCATAGGTGGCAGTGAAGGCAACGATACTCTCAGCGGGCAAGAGGGAAACGACATTATCGCTGGCTTGGGCGGCAGTGACGATCTTAGAGGTGGAAAGGGCAACGATACTTTGACTGGTGGGGGCATTAGTTTTACGGAGGATCGTCTTTACGTTACAGTAGATACCACTGGCATTGATACCTTAACTGGCGAAGGAGAAAACGACTTATTTGTAATAGGTGGGAAATCTTCGGCAACTTCAAGAGAAGCAGTTGTTCATTACGATGAAGCAGGTAATAACGACTATGCTTTAATTACTGATTTTGACAATACCCAAGATGAGATTATGCTTGGTGGCTCAATAGATGACTATCGCCTTGGTTCATCCCCAAGGGATTTACCAGAAGGTACGGCAATATACCAAGACAACGAGTTGATTGCAATTATTCAAAGCAGTTCTGATCTTAGTCTGAGCGGCGACTATTTTAATTTCTAGCACCGAGCGCAAAACGCAGACGGAATAAAGCTAGTTGCTAGTCCCGCTTTAATGAAGCGGTAGAAATGTATCGTAATCGAACTCATATAGCAATCCTAAATGAAATGAAAAATTTCTACTACCTACTACCTATTTGCGAAGCTTATCCTTTAGGACTACCCACTACCTATTTGCGAAGCTTATCCTTTAGGACTACCTACTACCTATTTGCGAATCTTATCCTTTAGGACTACCTACT
>NZ_PVWF01000101.1 GCF_003003995.1 Pleurocapsa sp. CCALA 161
GTTTAACACTGGCATCTGCTCCCGCAATGGCACAAAATAATACTATTGAATTGCAAGATACGGGTTCAGATTCTCAAGTAGAACCAGCTTCCAAACAGCCTCAAGTTAATTATAAAGACTTACCTCCTTTAGACAACTCGCAATTTCCTAGCTCTAACCCCACACAAGGAATTGATCCTCTGCCACCAGCAAATACAAGTTTTGCCACCGACGAAACCGACTACACTCTTGGGGCAGGAGATCAGATTAAGCTAGATATTTTCCAGGTTGCCGAGTACAGTGGCGAATATCCTGTTTTAGTTGATGGCACTATTAGCCTCCCTCTAGTTGGTAGAGTTGACGTGAGGGGTTTAAGCCTCAAAGAAACATCTGAAGTAGTTTCTAAAAAGTATGCAACTTACCTCAAAAGACCAATTATTACTGTCGGTTTAGTCGCACCTCGCCCTCTGAGAATTGGTATTGCCGGAGAAGTAGATAACCCTGGTGCTTATGAGGTAACTCTTACTGCTGATGACCCTCAGTTCCCTACCGTTACAGATCTATTAGAGCAGGCTGGTGGTATTACTACGATTGCCGATGTACGCAATGTTAGAGTAACCAGAAGCAATGGTGGCAAGGGTAAAGAAGTTACCTATAACTCCAATCTTTGGGATCTGTTAACCAAAAATCAAATCAGGCAAGATATTTCTTTGCGAGATGGGGACACGATTTTTGTTCCTACCACTGCCAAGATTAATACTACCGAGTTAGATAGATTGGCTCAGGCAAGCTTTGGTCTACAGTCCGATAAACCAATCAAAGTAGCGGTAGTGGGCGAAATATATCGTCCAGGATCTCACTTCATTCAGCCTGAGTTATTAGGTCGAAATAATAACAATGGAGCAAACCAGGGTAAGCAAGAGTCTATTCCCCCTAGACTTTCCCAAGCCATAAGTGCTGCTAGCGGAATTAAACCTTTAGCTGATATTAAAGATGTTCAGATTAAGCGGACCGCCTGGAATGGTGAAGAAAAAATTATTGCCGTAAATCTGTGGGACGTTATTCAATCTGGAGATACCAGCCAAGACATTATCTTGCAGGAAGGAGATAAAATTATCATTCCCCAAGCCACCGCCTTGACTGAAGCAGAAAGACAAGAAATAGCTGCAAGTACTGTTTCACCAGATGAAATTACCGTCAATGTGGTCGGTGAAGTTGTTACTCCAGGACCAGTACAGGTAAAGCCTAATACTCCACTTAACCAAGCAATTTTAGCTGCTGGGGGATTTGATGCTCAGCGTGCTAATAGCAATGAAGTCGAACTGGTTAGCCTCAAACCTAATGGTACAGTTGATAAACGTCAAATCAAGATCGACCTTGGTGCAGAAGTTAATGAAGAAACTAACCCTGTTTTGAATCAAAACGATGTCGTAGTTGTCGGTCGCTCTGGTAGTACCTCTGCTACTGACAGCCTTGGCAAAATTACTAGTCCTCTTGGGGGGTTATTTGGCTTATTTAATGCCATTTTCTAGACATAAATCATGATATTGTCACCCATGGTTCTGATCAATTTGTCAGGACAATGGGTTACTATGCAACCAATTTGACATAATCCGTGTTGTGAGGATTGAAAAAATAATGCCCGATAGAAGTCCAGATCGCTCTACATATCTTCCTTTAAAAGATCAAAACGGCAAGGGAGTTAGCCATAAAAATGGCAATAGCACTTATTCCTATTCCTTCCCTGTTTCTAAAGTAGCGGAAGCCGAAGGAGATAGTATCGATCTACGTCAACTGTTCAGCATGGTTAAACATCGTTTACGTTTAATTAGTGCTGTGGTTGCTGGGGTAACTATAACAACAGCAATTATCACTTTAAATCAGAAAGCAAAATATCAGGGTAGTTTTCAACTGTTGGTAGAGCCTGTAGCCAAGGAACAAGAAGATCCTTTGGCTGCATTGCAGCCAGATCTCGGTGGCTTAGATTACGACACTCAAATTGAAGTATTACGTAGTCCTCGGGTTTTAAATCCGATCATTAAAGAGCTGGTCGCCAAATATGCCGAAATTAATTATGAAGAATTAATTAAGCCCAAAAGATCTCCTTTAAAGATTGAGCAATTAGATGAAACCAAAATTTTAGAGGTATCTTTTATCGATCATGACCCAGAGAAGATTCAATTTGTCCTGGACAAATTAGCGGCAGCTTACCTAAGTTATTCTCTTGATGATAAAAGAGCCAAAGCAAAGCAAGGTATTGATTTTGTGGAAAGTCAGTTACCAGGGGTGAGAGCTAGGGTCAATCAATTGCAGGGTAAATTACAAACATTTCGCCAGCAATATAATCTGCTCGATCCAGAAAAGCAGGCTCAGATTCTGGCACAACAGCGAGTTAATTTTGAGTTGAAGTATTTTGATACTCAAGCTCAACTAAAAGAAACTAGATCTTCCTATAGTCTATTGCAGAAGCAATTAAACTTGAATCCGCAACAAGCTTTAGCTGCAAGCTACTTGAGTGAATCTCCTCGATATCAAAATTTACTTAATGAGTTACAGAAAATTGAGATCGACTTAGCTCAAGAATCATCGCGTTTTTCCGCTGCAAATCCAGTAATCCAGAATTTACAAGAAAAGCGAACTCGTTTACTTGCTTTGCTACAGCAAGAAGCTGGTGGTGTTTTAGGACAAAATTTGGCGGGTTCAGTTGATAATTCCTCTAACCTTACTTCTCCCAGTAGTTTACGCTTAAAACTAAACCAGGAATATATTGATTCAGCTAATAAAATCGAAATTTTACAGCTAAGAGAACGAGTTTTACAAGATGAAATTGCCAAACTTAACGATTTAACTAAGCAGATGCCGGTAATTGCTCGTCAATACACCGATCTTAATCGTCAATTGGTCGTTGCTACCGAAAGTTTAAATCGATTTTTAACTGCTAAAGAAGAGCTACAGCTACAGGTGGCACAACAAGCTCTTCCCTGGCAAACCATTTCTCCTCCAAAAGTATGGCTTGACCCTGTCTCACCCAAGATTCCGCAAAATATCGCTTTAGGCTTGCTCTCAGGCTTGATGCTCGGCTGTGCAGCAGCGCTCTTTGCCGAACGGCTCGATCCAGTATTTCATTCGCCAGAAGAATTAAAACAGAGCATTAATTTACCTCTTTTGGGTCTTATTCCCGTTCAAAAAGATCTCCATCCTGCTGATGAAGCTGATGAACTGGCAACAGCACCTAAAAAAGAAAAAATTAGTTTGCCTCAGCTACAAATTGGGAATACAATCTTGAATCTCAATCGCTCCATTAATTCAACTCCAACAAATCCTCTAGATAATAGACAGAAATGGAATATTAGTTCTCCTTTTTTGGAGTCTTTTCGTTCTCTCAACACCAATATCAAACTTTTAGGTTCTGATACTTCTTTACGTTCTTTTGTAATTAGCTCTTCTATTCCTTCTGAAGGGAAATCGACTGTTTCTTCTCATCTAGCTCAAGCAGCAGCAACGATGGGACAAAGAGTAATGCTGATTGATGCAGATTTACGCCGTCCTCAGGTTCATCGCTGGCTAGGTATCGAAAATCAGCAGGGATTGAGTAATGTTTTAGCCACTGGATTAGATGTGGAAGAAGCAATCATTAAAGTTCCTCAATGGGACAATTTATCAGTCATTACGGCGGGAGATATTCCTCCTGATCCAACTCGACTGCTTTCTTCACAAAAGATGTTTGCTTTAATGGAGCGTTTGAAAAGCAGTCGCCAATACGATCTGATTATTTACGATACTCCTCCTATTTTAGGATTTGCCGACGGTAGAATTTTGTCAAATCGTACTGATGGCATTGTGTTAGTGGTAAGAATTGGGAAAACCGATCGCTCTTTGCTCAAGCAAAATATTGAAAACATCCAGATGTCGAATGTTCCAGTATTAGGGGTAATTGCCAATCATGTCAACCATACAACTAACTCCTATCACTATTACAGTCATTATTATGCTGATCGTAAGTAACTTAGCCTTTGCATCGATGGACATAGCAAGCAAAATTAACTAATTAAATAGCGAATTTTTTCAATACCTCTTAGAGGTAGGTATAAATTGTTATATATTATTAGATTAAAGTCATCATAAAAATAAACAAATCCAACCAGCGTGAACTTGCCAGTTATCTCTTCTACCTTCTTTCTAACTCTGCTGATGATGATCGGTTTGTTTTTCTTTATTCGCGCTTCTGTTAAAGATCGTACTAAACAAATTCAATTGCTTCCTGCTGAGTCGGAAGATGTTTTAATCAAAAAGTTGCAGGAATATTTTGAAGCTAGAGCCTACCAGTTAACCTCCGTCGATCCCGAAACTAAACAAGTGGCATTTAAAGGATATGTACAACCAAGTCTTTTCTTGGCTATTCTCCTCAGCTTATTAGCCATCATCGGCTTATCGTGCTTAATTTTGGTTCTCTTACTGCTTTTTCCAGATTTTAATCGTTTTGCTTGGCTATTACTTTTGATTGCTCCCTTAGCTGGAGTATTCTATTGGCAAAAAGCTGGTCGTTGGGAAAATATAATGCTCCAGGTCATAGCAAGAAGCGATCGCCCAAACCTAGTTAGAGTTACTGCTCATCGGGATGAATTAATTCAGCTACAA
This sequence comes from Pleurocapsa sp. CCALA 161, assembly GCF_003003995.1. GTDB lineage: Bacteria > Cyanobacteriota > Cyanobacteriia > Cyanobacteriales > Xenococcaceae > Waterburya. The sequence continues at coordinate 4,618 of NZ_PVWF01000101.1, forward strand.
GAAAACCTAGCTGTGAAGATTTTAGATTGATGGTATATGGTATATGTATGTATAGCAGAGCTGGTAAAAATAAGCACAATCTTCACAGTAAAAAGAGAGGGAAGCGGATTCTCTCTCTTTAAAGTTAGATTTTTATTAATTTTTTATTGTTAGATTTTTTATTTAAGTTTAAGATAAAAAATCTAGTGGGTAGTAGCTGTCGCGACCACCTTGTCGCCTTCCCAATCTTGAAGATCGATTGACTGTAGGCTGGGGAACAGAAAATGATTTTCTTCAACATACTGAGCGCCAAACAGCCCTTTTTCTGCCCAAAAATAGCGATCTGTGGTGTGTTCGTTTCGCTTGACCACTAAGACTGCTGGAGGCTGGATTCCAAGGGAGGCGATATGATTACGAGCAGCAGTGACGGGTTTTTCATCACCGCTTTCTATGTGATGCTGAGGTACAATTTCTAAAATCTTCCGACCTTCTTGACGACGACGGCTTTTGCGTTTGCGTTTCCTTGCCAACCCTTTTACCTCCTAAAATTTGTTTACTAAATATTGTGTTATTAGTTACTATTCATAGTGCTATTGTATCGTAATGAACAAAAAAAATCAACTCCCTATTAGAGGAATTACCTAGAGAAAATCAAATTTAGAAAACAAGTAGAATAACATAATGTTACTTATTTTAAGATAAGAAAACATTAAGCAGTATCCTTGAAAAAACATGAAATAGAGACTAGGTTTGCGCCTGTTTTACCGATTTAAGCTCAAACTTGTAGTGAATTTTAGTTCGTGAAGCACTAGTATTGAACAATCATATTTCCAGTCCTGAATTTACCACTCTCTGTCAATCCCAGCTCTCTTTGCTATCTCATGGTCTAGGTGCGGTTTGGAGTGTGATCTATTTAGCTGAGAACATCAGTGAAGATGAACAAACTCAACTGTTTCCTTTTGTTATCTATCCTCAAGAGGGAAACCAAGGTTTTTGGGAATTACCACCGATTAAGCTAGCTGAAATTTGGCAAGCATCTCAGTCGTATTTTATTGCTCAATTGTTACCAGACTATTTAACGAGTCAGATAGAAACTCAAAAGGCAGATAATTGGCAGCTAGAAGTGGCTAAAACCAAGCAATTAATTTTCCCCTTAATCCACCAAGAAACTTTTATGGGTTTGCTCGTGACTGGACGAGAGGATCGAGAATGGCAACCCCATGAGCATCAACAAGCAGAAGAGATTGCACGAACAATTGCCATTGCCCGTTTTATTGAGCTTCAGTATGGTTGGACACGGAATGAACTATTACAACAAGAAAATTTAAGGCAAATTGAACACGACCGCCTTGATAATCTGGTGCATCAACTCAGAAATCCCTTAACTGCTCTGCGCACCTTTGGCAGACTGCTTCTCAAGCGTATTTTACCTAGCGATTCTAATGGTAAACTAGTAGAAAGTATTTTAGCTCAAAGCGATCGCTTTGAGGCTCTATTAGAACAGTTTGAAGCCGAATCAGAGCAACTGCCTAAAATTAATCGCGTTAATAATTCTTTGCCTTTATTGGAAACTAAACAGAGAAATATTGACCAGAGTAGTTTTTTGTTGCCTAGTTCGACTGCCGAATTACATCCTGTAGATTTGAAACAAATTATTGAACCATTATTAATTACGGCTAGTGCGATCGCTCTTGAAAGAAACATTGAGTTAGTTAATCACCTACCCGCAATTATTCCGTCAGTAATAGGGGATTTAGCTGCCCTGAGAGAAATTTTTAATAATTTACTAGATAATGCTTTAAAGTACACAGCTTCAGGGGGAAAAGTGCATCTCGATCTAGCCATGAGTCGGGACAAAATGTTAGGTATTGCAGTTCAGGATACAGGTGTGGGGATTCCTTTTGCCGATCAAGAACGTATTTTTGAGCGACATTATCGAGGAGTTCAGGCTCAAGGGGATATTACGGGGACAGGCTTAGGACTGGCGATCGCTCAAGAGTTAGCGCTTAAAATGCGCGGTGAAATTGAATTGATTAGTCCCAATAATTTGTCAAAAGATAGCCCTGGTACTACCTTTATTGTCTGGCTACCTAGTATCAGTGGGCTACCAGCAAAAATTGATAATTGAAAACTGATGCGAAAACTCTATTTTTTAGTGCCAGGAACAACAGGAAAGTTTGGCGGGGGAGGTTTATGGGCAGAATTGAATACTTGTAAATTAGCGCAACAAATTTGTGAGGCAGAAATAGTTACCTATCGGCAGCGAGAATCAGAGCAGGCTTTTTTAGCCGATATTTTACCTGATAGCGATCCCGAAGCACGGGGCAAGCCTAATCGCCAATCAGCAATATTTATCATTGGCTGGGGTTTTGATGCACCCAAGATTATCACTCAGCTTTCAAGGCAAAATGTAGTTTATCATGCTCATAGCACCAACTACGGGTTTTCTCTTCCTCCTGATGTGCCGATTATTACCGTCAGTCGCAACACAATGGGTTACTGGGGTGAAAAAGCGACGAGTAGCTTAATTTACTATTTACCCAACCAAATTAGCGACGAGTTTTGTAATCTTCAGCAAACAAGAGACATCGATATTTTGGTACAGACGCGCAAATCTTCAGAATATCTGCTGCAACAGTTAATTCCCGCTTTACAGGATTTGTATAGAGTAGAAATTATCGACAGTTATGTTCGTGATTTAGCAGGGTTATTTAACCGCAGCAAAATCTATCTTTATGACTCCGCAGAATATTGGGCAACTAGCGGTGTTACCGAAGGCTTTGGTTTACCCCCGTTGGAAGCTTTAGCCTGTGGTTGTCAAGTATTTTCTAGCGTTAATCATGGGCTAGCTGACTATCTCGATCCTGGGTTCAACTGCCACAAGATTGCAGGATATGCTTTAGAGTATGACCTAAAAAGAATTAAACAGGTATTGCAACTATCCAACTCAGAACCAGATTCTCCAGATTCTTGGGGCGAATATCGCAGCGATCGCCTAATTGCTAAACTACAAGTGATTTTGACTGAAATAAATCAGTTTTTTGACGAGCAACCACACCTAAAAACTAAAATCGAAAATTTAGATTCTCGGCGAATTCAAAAGTTAAAAATTCAACAATTTTGGGGTAAATTACAGCGAAAACTCAGTCCAAAGTAGATCTTTAGCATCGCTCTGCTAGTTAAAGACTTGTGTGCTAGCTGTAGCAAGCTTTTTGTCTCAGCAATTGGAGTCAAAATGTGCTAAAATATTAAGATAAAATGCGACTATTTTAGGCTTTACTGGCTGTAAAAAAGAAGCTTGTAGAGTTTATCAGCCATTAATCCAAATTATTGCATATATTTGGAGTTTTTCACAGTATGACCACTTCCCAGGAAAGGATTATCCCCACTGATCTAAGTAACGAAATGTCGCGTTCCTATTTGGAATATGCGATGAGCGTAATTGTCGGCAGGGCGTTGCCCGATGCTAGGGATGGTCTAAAACCAGTTCATCGTCGCATTCTATACGCAATGTATGAGCTTGGACTAACCCCAGATAGACCATTTCGTAAATGCGCCCGTGTTGTCGGGGAAGTATTAGGTAAATATCATCCTCATGGTGATACTGCTGTCTATGATGCTTTAGTCAGAATGGCGCAGGATTTTTCCATGAGAAATCCTTTAATCAACGGACACGGTAACTTTGGTTCAATCGATAACGATCCTCCCGCAGCGATGCGTTATACAGAGTGTCGTTTGCAGGCTTTAGCAACAGATTCTCTTTTGCGAGATATCGAAGCCGAGACTGTAGATTTTGCCGATAACTTTGATGGCTCGCAGCAAGAGCCTGTCGTTCTCCCCGCCAGAATTCCCCAATTGCTGCTGAATGGTTCTTCAGGGATTGCTGTGGGGATGGCAACTAACATTCCGCCCCATAATTTAGGGGAGGTGATCGATGGAGCGATCGCCCTGATTCAAAATCCAGAGATTAGCGATCTCGATTTGATGCAGTATATCCAAGGACCCGATTTTCCCACAGGGGGACAAATCATTGGCAGATCTGGCATTAGAGAAGCCTATACCACGGGTCGAGGCTCAATTACTATGCGGGGGGTAGCCGAGATTGAAACTCTGCAACAGCGAGGCAGAGCAGATAAAGAAGCAATCATTATTACTCAGCTTCCTTATCAAACCAATAAAGCTTCCCTCATTGAAAAAATTGCCGACTTGGTTAACGACAAGCGGATTGACGGAATTTCTGATATTCGTGATGAAAGCGATCGCACAGGAATGCGCATCGTGATTGAACTTAAGCGGGATGCTTATCCCCGCGTTGTCCTCAACAACCTTTATAAGCAAACTGCGGTTCAAAGTAATTTTGGGGCAAATATGTTGGCGTTGGTCAACAACGATCCTCAACTATTGACAATTCGTCGCTTTCTTGAAGTATTTCTAGAATTTCGCGTTGAGGCGATCACGAGAAGAACTCGTTACCAGTTACGCAAAGCAGAAGAAAGGGATCACTTACTACAGGGTTTATTAATTGCCCTAGAAAACATTGATGCAATTATCGGCTTAATTCGTGGGGCAGCCGATACTGCTACCGCCAAAAACGAGCTAGTGGAAGGATTTGGGCTGTCTCAAACTCAAGCCGATGCTATCTTGCAAATGCAGCTGCGCCGTTTAACGGCTTTAGAAGCAGAAAAAATTCAGGCAGAACATGAAGATCTGCAAACCCAGATTGCCGATCTCAACGATATTTTGGCGCGCAAAGAGCGGATCGAAGAAATTATTGAGTCGGAACTGACTACGATTAGAAACGTTCACGCGACCCCTCGTCGCACTGAGATTGTTCAGGGAGAAGGAGATTTATTAGACAAAGACCTAATTGCCAATGAGCAGTCAGTTATTTTACTCACCGAACAGGGCTACATCAAACGGATGCCTGTTAGTGCTTTTGAAGCTCAAAGCCGCGCCACTAGAGGTAAAGCTGCCGCCAAAATGAAGGAAGATGACGGGATTGAACATTTCATGACCTGTTGTGACCACGATACGGTGATGTTTTTTAGCGATCGCGGTGTGGTTTATTCCTTTCCTGCCTATCAAATTCCTGCCACCTCTCGAACAGCGAGGGGAATTCCGATTATTCAGATGCTGCCTGTTTCCCAAGCAGAGAAAATAACCTCGATGATTGCGGTGAGCGAGTTTACTGAAGATGAGTATCTGATTATGTTGACTCGCAAGGGCAATATTAAAAAAACCGCCTTATCAGCTTTTGCTAACATTCGTGCCAACGGTTTAATTGCAATTTCGTTGCAGGACGAAGATGAACTGCGCTGGGTGCGCTTGGCAACCAATGAAGACAGCGTGATTATCGGTACACGTAAAGGCATGGCAATCCACTTTCAAACCAATAGCCAACAACTACGTCCTCTGGGTAGATCGACCAAAGGTGTCAAATCAATGAAGCTCAAGGGTGATGATGAACTAATTAGCATGGATATCATTCCCTCACAGATTGTGGCAACGATCGATACCAGCTTTGATGACGAGGATGATGATGACAACGCCGAAGAATTAGTGGATGAAGGGATAGACCAAGGACCTTGGTTACTAGCAATTACCAAAAATGGTTATGGGAAGAGAGTGCCGATTGGTAAATTTCGCCTCCAAAACCGCGCAGGAATGGGAGTTAGAGCGATAAAATTCAAGGCTAATGATGACCGACTAGTGGCGATCGATATCGTCAATCCAGAAGACGAACTTATGATTGTCACTAATCGCGGTATTATGATTCGTCAAGCAGTTAATGCTATCTCCTTGCAATCCCGTAATGCCACAGGGGTAAGGGTTCAAAGGCTAGATAAAGATGATGCGATCGCTGCTGTTGCTCCTGTTCCTCCTCTGGTAGCAGAGGAAGGAGAAGGAGAAGAAAAAGAATAAATAACTAAATAAATAGCTTGTAATTATTAATTAAGTTATCAACAGAGGGAAATTCTCTCTGTTTTTTTACTTAGATCAGTTTAAGTTAAAATACGGCAGATAATTTTGGGAGAGCGAACAATGCTAGAGATATATGTGCAGAAAAAGCAGTTTATGTAGTTAGATATAGCAATCTAACCCCCGTAAGGGTGAAGTAAAGATTAAAATTATGGAGTCTTAGTGAACTCTCTTTTAGACAATTGTGTCGATGGATAACAATCTTGTAGGACAAACTATTCAGGGACGTTATTACGTCGTTAGTCAACTGGGAAGAGGTGGTGTGGGAGTAACTTTTCTAGCTCAGGATCGGCAGTGTTTCGACAGTCAATGTGTTGTCAAACAGCTTAAACCTAAAACAGCGAATCCTCAAGCCTTGACCATAGCTCGTAAGCTATTTAATCGGGAAGCAGAAATCATGAACCGTTTGGGTCATTGCGATCGCATTCCTCGATTATTGGCTTATTTTGAACAGGATCATGAATTTTTCTTGGTTCAAGAATTAGTTGAAGGGCATGATTTAAGCCAAGAGATTTTGCCTGGTCAACCTTGGTCAGAAACTAAAACATTAACTTTTTTAGAAGATGTTCTCGAAGTATTGCTAATTGTCCAACAAAATAGCGTCATTCATCGTGACCTCAAGCCTTCTAATTTGATGCGTCGTCGTCAAGATAATAAGATCATCTTGATTGATTTTGGCTCGGTCAAGCAGGTAAGTACGCAGATTATTGATGCTGGGGGACAGATCAAACAGACTGTGGCAGTGGGGACTAAATCTTATATGCCAATGGAGCAGATAATGGGTCGTCCTGGGTTTTACAGCGATATTTACGCTCTAGGGATAATCACCATTCAAGCCTTAACAGGAGTTCATCCTCGAGAATTTGCTATTGATGATGATGGTGAAATTATTTGGCGTAGTCAACTCAATCCGCAAGTTCACTATCAGCCTCGGTTTCTGGATCTGCTGGATAAAATGGTGCGCTATCGTCATCAAGAAAGATATAGTTCTGCAGAAACTGTTTTGTCAGACTTAAAACAGCTAGATGCAACTCAAAATAACCATAAAAAGACGCTAATTATTCCCAAAAGCGCCCCTAAACCCCAACCTCAACCACCTCAACCTGTTGCTAATACAAACCCAACAACTACCGTTGCTAATAGTCAGCCTGCACCAATTAAACCAAAAGCTATTGGTCAAACTACAGTAATTACTAACTCAGTTCAATTTCCTCCACCAAACTTTAACTCACCAGTCACCAAGTCCCCCAAGTCCCCCAAGTCCTCCAAATCTAAGTCAAAGATATTATCTCTACTACTGCTAAGCTCACTGGCACTGGTAACTGCTGTAGGAGGTTGGATTTTAGTTAAGCAGATTAAACCACAAATTGAGTTATCGCTGTATGAAAATTACGACCTGGGTTTTCGTGTCGATTATCCTCAAAGCTGGTCAAAGCAAAACCGAGACGACTTTTTAGCCAGAGGAGCAGTATTTTTCTCTCCTTTAGAAAATGATACAGATCAGTTCAAAGAGCAAATTAGTGTTTTAGTCGAAGATCTGTCAAGGGATCTATCTTTATCTGAGTATACGAAGCAATCCCTGGCAGAAATCAAGCAACTTTCCGACCCCAATATTGGAGCAGCTCAAGTAGTTGCGATGGGCGCAAATGAAGGGCGACAAATTATCTATCAAGGAGAAGAAAACGGTAATCCTGTACAAAGAATGCAAACCTGGTCAGTTAATAACAATCGAGCCTACGTGATTACTTATACTGCTTTACCAGAGAGCTTCAATGATTATTTGCCTACAGTAGAAGAAATGATTGAATCTTTTGAAATCACTAGATAATGGGCAATAGATTTGCCTGCTTGGACTTCTGTGCATAAGTCCACTCAACCTTGATTAAATAGGAATGGTGATCTTTTCTTTGCCTCCCAGCCCAAAAGCTTCATGAACTGCCTGGAGAGCCCTAATGCCATCTACTTCATCAATAACACAGCTAATTTTTATTTCTGAGGTAGTAATCATTTGAATATTAATATTTTCCCGAGCCAAAGAAGCAAAGAATTTTGCAGCCACTCCAGGATGTCCAATCATGCCAGCACCAACGACACTTAATTTGGCGATCGCTTTATATCCTGACACCTGACCACAGTTAATCTGGCGATCTAATTCGCTAATTACCTGGCAGGCTAACTTCTCATCGGATTGTGCCACGGTAAAGGCAATATCACGAGTGGGTTGACCATTGATAATGTGGCAGCGTTGAGACTGAATAATGGCATCGACGCTAATATTTTTTTGTGCCAAGAGAGTAAAAATTTGCGCAGCCATACCTGGGGTATCGGGAACATGGCGAATCGCAATTCGAGCTTGATTAGTATCAAGCGCCACACCCCTAACGGGAGGTTGATTTACTTGATATGGGCGGGAAGTAATTTCTTTTTGAGAACCCAGATCGACATCAAAGGCTTGAGAGAGGAGATGTAGGGCGCGATCGCATTCTGCTTCGTCAATCACGCAGCTTACCTTTACCTCTGAGGTTGAGATCATTTGAATGTTAATGCGGGCATCGGCGAGGGTTTTAAACATCTTGGCAGCAATTCCAGGGCGACCAATCATGCCAGCGCCAGAAATAGCCACCTTGGCAATTTGGCGATCGATTATTACTTCGGCTTCTGAGGTAAGACTAGGGTGAGTTCGCCAAGAAGGAGCGATCGCTTCTGCTACAGCCGAAGCTGCTTTGAGGACGCGATTAACCACAGTAAAGGCGATATCATTCGTATTTCCTTCGTGAATCGACTGAATAATCAAATCTACATCAATATTTTGGGTTGATATTTCGCCAAATAAACTGGCTGCTACTCCAGGAGCATCTGGCACTCGTAACAGAGCAATTTTTGCCTGGTCGCGGTCTACTTCTACACCATCCACCGCTTTAGCAATTTCCATTCCCTGTAACGAGCGGGGTTGGGGTAAGCGAGAAACTACTCTAGTACCAGGGCGATCGCTCCAGCTAGACAGCACCACCAACGGCATGCCATAATTACGGGCAATTTCTACCGCACGGGGATGAAGTACTTTTGCACCTAAACTAGCTAGCTCTAGCATTTCATCTGCGGTAATCTCCGACATCAATTGGGCAGTCGGCACTAGACGAGGATCGGCGGTGAGAATTCCTGGAACATCGGTATAAATCTCGCAGCGGTCTGCTTTGAGAGAAGCTGCTAGGGCAACGGCAGAAGTATCAGAGCCACCGCGACCAAGAGTAGTAATTTCCAGATCTTCGCCGTTACTAACTCCCTGAAAACCAGCTACTACCACCACCTCTCCTTTAAGAAGGTGTCTTTCAAGGCGATCAGTACAGACTTGAAGTATTCTCGCTCGACTGTGTTCGGCTTCAGTGACAATCCCCACCTGCGCTCCCGTGAGAGAAATTGCCGATTGTCCTAATTCCTGTAGCGCCATACTCAAAAGAGCGATCGTGACTTGTTCTCCTGTAGAAAGCAGCATATCCATCTCTCGGCTGCTAGGATTATTCGAGATCTCGTTGGCTAGCCTAACCAGAGTATCGGTGGTTTTGCCCATTGCCGAGACGACGACAACCACACTATCTCCTGACTGCACGGCTTGACTGATTCTTTTGGCCACCGCTTGAATTCGTTCTACTGAACCAACAGATGTCCCGCCATATTTTTGAATAACTAAAGCCATAATCTTTATTTCAATCCCACCAAAGGCATCGCCTATATTACCAGTTATTAACTACAAGTCGCCAGTAATTTATCAAAGCTTATGTCTTAAATATTAAGGAACAGATATAACAAAGGGTCAGGAGTTTTTTGCTACTTGAAAATAATTATTTATGTATTTAGCTAGTTTTAAACTTACTACAATGATTCAGCAGAAGCTAAATAATCGACATAGTTGGGGAAATAATTTCTTGTCCGCCATGCCAAATCTGACCATCAAGAGCCATTTGCTCAATTAAACTGGCTAAACGCAGAGCCTTCAACGCCTGTTCTCCTCCTACAGAGGGGCGTTCTCCTCCACGAATACAGTTCACAAAATGTTCTATCTCTGCATAAATTGGTTCTATATTACTGGTATATACTTTTTCGGTAATACCGTCTCGCTGGTAAGGAAGCTGCTCTATAATCAAACTATTAGACTGATGACGGTGAATCAAAATTTCGTTGGTAAGGAAATCAGTTTCAATGAGAGAATTTTTACAGTGAGCTGCTAAACAGCGAATTTTGCGGTGAGTAACTTTGGAAGCGGTGAGAGTTGCTACCACACCATTGGCAAAACCTAGGTTGGCGGTAACATAATCTAAATTGCCCGAATTACTTGAGGTGCTTCCGCTGGCGGTGAGTTTAACTACTGGTGCTGCGGATAATTCTAGGAGCAAATCAATATCATGAATCATCAAGTCTAAAACTACAGACACATCGTTTGCGCGATCGCTATAGGGACTTAAACGACGTGCTTCTAAAGCCAAAATGCTTTCTGTCTGAATGACTTTGCTCAATTCCTTAAAGGCTGGATTGAACCTTTCAATATGACCTACCTGCAAAATACACCCTGTTTCCGCCGCCAAATTAACTAGGGATTCCGCCTCGGCAAGGTCGGCAGCAATGGGCTTTTCGATCAGGATATGCACCCCTGCTTTGAGGCAACGCCCACCTACTTCATGATGCAGCTTAGTGGGAACAGCAATACATACTGCATCGACTACAGGTAACATGTCCTCATAATTTTCATAAAAATGAGTTTGATATTGACTGGCAATTTTGATGCCTCTGGCCAAATCGATATCAGATACACCAATTAATTCGATGTCTTTGAGTAAACTCAGAATGCGAACGTGGTGTCGTCCCATATTACCTACACCAATTACACCCATCCTCAGTGGGGGCGACTGGTTTTTAGCATTGTTTAGCTGCCGATCGAGATTAGTATACACTTTATAAACAAACTCCTTCACCAATAAATCGATAAGTATAACCGATATTTTTTCAATCCTAGAATCATCCAGATACTATCATAGAGATCATCAATGTAAATCTTAGTTAAGACAGATCAGAAAGTGTGCCTAGTATTTAACTAGATTAAGGTGGGCTAATTAGCGAAAAAATTGCTGTAATTAATAATTACTGATAATTCTCGTAATTTAAGCATTTATCCCCTACTTTGGTGCTTAACTACAGTTAATTTAGACACAATCGAGAAAAATGATCTTTGAGGCTGAATCTTATTGGTTAACTAATGCTCATATTCCTAGTTGTTTGCTCAATTTACCTAATCTTCCCCAACCAACAATAGAAGGTTTATGTGTAGTTGATCTCAAAATTAGTCAAGGCAACATCGAACAAGTTACTATTGCCAACTCCATCAAACCAGATATTCCTTGTCTAGATTTACAGCAACAAATCCTACTTCCGTGCCTAATAGATGTCCACACTCATTTAGATAAAGGTCATATTTGGGAGCGATCGCCTAACCTAAATGGTACGTTTGACCTGGCTTTGAGTCAAGGGAATATTGATCGAGAAAAGTATTGGCAACCAGAAGATGTTTATCGTCGCATGGAGTTTGGGCTTAAGTGCAGCTATGCTCATGGTACTCAAGCAATTCGCACCCATATTGATTCCTCTGGTAAACAAGCAGATATTAGTTTGGAGGTGTTTCAAAGTTTGCAGTCGGCTTGGCAAGATAAAATCACTCTCCAAGCGGTTAGTTTAGTGAGCTTAGATTATTACCAAACTCCAGCAGGAGTATCCTTAGCGGATAAAATTGCTGAGATTGGCGGTATTTTAGGTGGTGTGGGTTGGCAAAATCCCGATCTAGAAACTCAATTAGACACTGTATTTACTTTAGCTCAAGAAAGAAACTTGGATTTAGATTTCCATGTGGATGAGAATGGCGATCCTGACTCGATTTGCCTTCAGAAAGTAGCTCAAGCTGCAATCAAGCACGACTTTAGTAACCAAATTACCTGTGGACACTGCTGTAGTCTAGCGGTACAGTCTGCTGATGTAGTCAATAAAACGATTGAGCTAGTTAAACAAGCTAAAATTGCCGTGGTTAGTTTGCCCATGTGCAATCTCTATCTACAAGATCGGCAGCTAGCCACAACTCCCCATTGGCGTGGTGTAACTAGAGTGCATGAATTACAACAGCAGGGTGTACCCGTAGCTTTTGCTAGTGATAATTGTCGCGATCCCTTTTTTGGCTTTGGCGATCATGATGTCTTGGAAGTGTTTGAGCAAGCAGTGAAAATTGCTCATTTAGATGCACCTTATGGAGATTGGATTGCCAGCGTCACCACAATTCCCGCAAGAATCATGAATTTAACCCTAGGGAAAATAATCCCAGGTAATTCAGCAGATCTAATTATCTTTCCTGCTCGTTACTTTAGTGAATTATTAGCGCGATCGCAACATAACCGCA
>NZ_PVWF01000102.1 GCF_003003995.1 Pleurocapsa sp. CCALA 161
ACCTACTACCTATTTGCGAAGCTTATCCTTTAGGACTACCCACTACCTATTTGCGAAGCTTATCCTTTAGGACTACCTACTACTTACTACCTACTACCCATTTGCGAAGCTACATGCGGCAAAGTGCCTTTGTCCTTTAGGACTACCTACTACCTATTTGCGAAGCTACATGCGGCAAAGTGCCTTTGTCCTTTAGGACTACCTACTACTTACTACCTACTACCCACTACCTAAAAACTAATCAATGTAGTTTCATAAATCAAACAGGGCTGCTATATAGTCATTCCAATTAGAAAACATAGGTTAATTAGTACTACTTTTCATCATTCATCATTCATCCCTCATCGTTTTATCCTAAAAAATACACTTCGCTATCGATTAATCTTCCTCCCCCAGACTTTTTTTCGTTCACCCATCCTCACAACTTCTTCAGATTTATTATTTAAATTCACATCAGATGTTCTCTAGTTATTCTCGATTTGTCGATAGTTTAAATTTGTAATTACATAAACGTTTGATTGGTCAACTCAGACAAAGAATTGAGTGAGGAAGCCCGCAAGCGTAAGGGCGAAGCCAAGCTAGTCCTTGAGGGTATCCTTTAGTGAAAGTCTCGTTTGAGGAGGTTTTTTATGAAATTCAACAACTTGATCTTGATTCCGTTATGGCGGGGTTTCCCCGCCACCTCTCTCTTTCAAAATACTGAACGTAATCCCGAACGGTTTTTTAAATAAGACTGTTTCTGGATTCGCGATTGATATGGCTGCTAAAATCACCTTTTATACTTTACGTCTCCTTCTTCGTCTTCAGTTTAGAATCGACGTTCAAACATTCCAATCAGTAACTTCTTTCTTCAATTTAATTGACATTACATGTTAATTAAAAAAATCATATTATTTTATAATATATCGAATATTTTAACTATTTTATGTCTAAAAATGTAGGTATAGTAAATCACTATTTTAATTAAAAAATTATGATAAACTTACTAAGTTCGTAATTTATATTGTAGTTTAATAATTAAACTGTTTAGAAGTAAAAAGAGTTAATTAGTGTTTTTTGTATAATTACAAGGGTTTATTAGTGAAATTTAGAGATAAATGCTTCAACTATTATTTAATTTATCACTTACTTTTAATATTATTGTAAACTAATATTACATAATTTACTTCAATTGTAGCATAGCGATATAATCGGTTTAATAAAAAACATTTACTTAAAAAAGTATCAACTGCATAATTCAAGAATCACAGAACTAATAAAAAGTATACAGTTCTGTTGCTTTGTTTAATTAGTAAGCTGAGAGTATCCAAGATCATGATGAGCAATTACTTAAACCAAAATGTTACTGAAAGTAATACTTTAGAGCAGGAAAACGGTACATTACTATCACCATTTCAACGAAAGCTATTACTTAAAAATTTAGAAGAAGATTTGCGTCCTGAATTTCGGCGTCGGATTAAAATTATGTTGCTGGCAGATTCAGGGCATTCTCAAGTAGAAATTTGCCAGGCTCTAAACTGTTCTAATGAAACCGCAAGATATTGGATTTATACGGCACGAATTGGACAAGCTCATAATTGGCACGAACTATCTATTGGTAGACCAAAGAGGGTTAACGAAGATTATTTAAATCGATTAGAAGAATTGGTCAATCAAAGTCCTCGAGATTGTGGCTACGCTTTTACTCGCTGGACAGCACAATGGTTAAGCAAACACTTAGCCAAGGAATTAAATATTGAAATAGGTGCGCGCCATGTCAATCGACTGCTGAAAAAGATGGGATTATCTACTCGTCATCACAAGTTGGAGAGAGATAAACCAAAATGCGAAAATCGCCCTGGAATTGTGATTGGTAATCTGAGCCACGCTTGTGAACCTAAGTCAGTGGACTTTAGACTATTTCCGATTGAAAAAGAATACTAAAATACTAATTTTAAAAATCTTACCTAGCCAAAGCGATGACTCTAGATATATCGTCTCCATCGACTCTAAAAAAAGATCTAGAACAAAAGCTCAAGCAAGCTATTGGGATAAAATTATCTTCTTCGGAATTAAATCTCTGTCTGAAGGCGATCCAGATCATTGAACCAAAACCAGGAGAAAAATTTTGGCAATCTTCGGGAGCGACTCCAGGGGTCTATATTGCGATCGCTGGTAAAGCCAGACTGCTCGATTACCAAGATGAATTTTTAGCATCACTAGAACCAGGGTCATCTTTTGGGGAGTTGACTTTATTTCCTGAAGAAGCTTTTTTTCCCTATCTAGCGAGGGCTTCTTTTAAACTAAAGCTTGCCTATTTGCCTGGTGAACTTTTACAACAGTTAATCGCACAAAACTCCGCTCTGGGCAAACAATTACACCGCCGTGCTTTGCAGCTTGAATTATTGCTCCGCTGCCGTCAAACTGCTGAATTTAAAGATGCTCCCGTCAGCGAGTTAAATAAACTTGTCTCTTTGCTACAACCTCACCATCTAGCAACAGGCAAACTAAAAGAGTCAGTGCTTAAGGATCGAGGGATGTGGTTAATTAGAAAAGGAGAATTAATTAACTCTAAACGACTGCTGCAATCTGGTAGTATTTATTTTCCAAATTCCGAGCATGACGATAACTCCTGGGGAGTTCAAAAACCGACAGAACTATATACTCTCAGTCGGGAAAATGCCCGACAAGCAGGATTAGGATTAAATTTACATTCACTGTCAACTCCAACAGCTCAAGCAATAACGGCAACTAATTTAACCCGTACAACTTCGACTATAGACGTCTCCCAGCTAGTTGCGACTAAGCAGCCCCCCAAAAAGCCCCAAGTTTATTTCCCCAAACCAGCTCAACGAGTCGGTCATCTTTGGCAACGATTAACTCGTCGTTATCCTTACTATGGTCAACAAAGTGCTTCCGATTGTGGTGCAGCCTGTTTGGTAATGGTGGGACGCTATTGGGGCAAACAATTCAGTCTTAATCGACTGCGAGAATTAGCTAGGGTAAATCGTAGTGGTTCATTGCTCAAAGGTTTGGTCACTGCGGCGGAAACGATTGGCTTCGTGACGCGACCAGTTAAAGCTTCTTTAAACCAGTTAGCCAAACAACAACTTCCAGCGATCGCCCATTGGGAAGGCAACCATTATATAGTTGTGTATGAAATTAAAGGCAATCGTGTAGTAGTCGGCGATCCTGCCTTGGGTCAACGTACCCTGACGGCAAGAGAGTTTCAAGCTGGCTGGACTGATTACGCACTATTGCTCGAACCCACGGTTCTATTAACCGAAGCTCAAGAAGCTAAAACTCAATTTTGGCAGTTTTTAGAATTAGTTCGCCCTCATAAGTTTGTACTCTCGGAAATCTTTATAGCGTCCTTGTTGATCCAGCTATTTTCCTTAGTAACGCCGTTGCTAACTCAACTGTTACTCGATCGCGTGGTGGTGCAGCGTAGTAGTCTGAGTTTAATCGCTGTAGTAGTAGGGTTATTAATTTTTGGGCTATTTAAAGTAGCAATGACGGGATTGCGTCAATATCTACTAGATCACACTGCCCAACGGGTTGATTTAGCCTTAATTGTGGGTTTTATTCGTCATACTTTTCGTTTACCTCTGAGCTTTTTTGAATCTCGTTATGTCGGGGATATTATTGCTCGCATTCAGGAAAATCATAAAATCCAGCGTTTCTTGACGGGAGAAGCCCTATCAATCGTCCTCGATTTGCTCACCGTATTCATTTATATTGGCTTAATGTTTTGGTATAGCTGGCAACTAGCCCTGCTGGCACTCTCAATTATCCCACCGTTTTTCTTGCTGGCTCTAATTGCCACACCATTTTTGCAAAAAGTTTCTCGCGAAATTTTTACGGCTCTAGCCAAAGAAAGTAGCTTTTTGATTGAAGCCCTAACAGGAGTAACCACCATCAAATCCATGGCAGTCGAGCAGAGAGTCCGCTGGCAATGGGAACAATTGCTTAATCGCTCAATTAGCAAAACTTTCGCAGGACAGGTGATCAGTAATCAGCTACAAATTTTTAGCTCGACAATTGAAGTCTTGGCTAGTACAGCTATCCTGGGCTACGGTGCTTGGCAAGTGATTCAAAACCAACTAACTATCGGTCAATTGGTGGCTTTTAATATGCTCCTAGGCAACGTGATTAGCCCCTTCAAGCGACTAACCATCTTGTGGAATCAACTCCAAGAAGTAGTTATTTCTGTCGAAAGGATCAATGATGTCCTCGATGCCGAGCCAGAAGAAGACCTCAATCATCAACCCCGTCAAATCATGTCATCGTTGCAGGGACACTTATCCTTTCAAGCAGTGACTTTTCGTTATCACCCAGACAATGAAACCAACGTGATCGAAAATCTCAGCTTTGAAGTGCAGCCTGGACAAACTGTCGCCCTGGTTGGTCGTAGTGGTTCGGGCAAAACGACCGTTTCTAAGTTGATTTTAGGTATGTATGCACCTACCGACGGCAAAGTTTTAATTGATGGTCAAGATTTAACTACCGTATCTCTGCAATCGTTGCGATCGCAAATTGGGGTAGTCGATCAATCTAATTTTTTGTTTGGGGGGACAATTAGGGAAAATATCAGTATTTCTCATCCCGAAGCCAATATCGAAGAGATTCGCCACGCTGCGACCTTAGCAGGAGCAAGTGAGTTTATCGAACAGTTGCCCCTAAGCTACGAAGCCCCGATTGGAGAACGAGGTGGAATGCTCTCAGGGGGGCAATGTCAGCGTTTGGCGATCGCCCGTGCTTTATTAGGCAATCCTCGTCTATTGATTCTAGATGAAGCGACCAGTAACCTCGACGCAGAATCAGAGCGTATTATTCAGACTAACCTCAACACCATTCTTAAGGGTCGCACAACGATTATTATTGCTCACCGCCTCTCCACAATTCGCCAAGCCGATTTAATCTTAGTCCTTGATCGAGGCATCTTGGTTGAAAGCGGCACTCATACAGAGTTAATGACCAAAAAAGGTCATTACTTTTATTTAAACCAGCAACAGTTATCGATTAACGATTAACGATTAACAATCAAGGATTTATCACCATGTCCTATACAACTGAAACCCAAGATTCATGCTTTCCCAAAGAAATCGTTAAGAAAATACGAATTCTGATTGTCGATGACCAGAATCTTATCTGCAAACTAATGCCCATAGCTTTAGAAGCAGAACCCGATCTCGAAGTTGTGGGGATGGCAAATGATGGCGCAACAGCCCTAGAATTGGCGGCCAAGCTGCAACCAGATATTGCCTTGATTGATATTGAAATGCCTGGTATGGATGGAATTGAAACAACTCAAAAATTTTGTGAGTCTTTCCTCTCTACTAAAGTAGTTATTTTCAGCAATTATGACCAACAAGAGTACATCGATGCAGCTTTCGATGCAGGTGCTAAAGGATATCTTAGTAAAAATACCTCCTCTGAGGAACTAGCTCGTGCCATTCGCTTTATCGATCGCAACTATGTACATTTGAGTCAGGGATTATTTCAGCCAATAGAGACAAAAGTTTTAGAGGCTCAGGTCGATTTAAAAAAAGAATTAGCAGATTTGAGACAAGAATTAGATGATGATCGCGTCTTAAATCTAAAATTAATCGCCGAAAGGACTAGCGAAGTTACTGATAACACCGCTATAGTTCCTTCAAGCTCAAAACTAGCATCATTGCCAGAAGATGACTGGTCAATGGCAACCAAGGATTTACTAGATGCGATGCCTCGTCTTTGGACTAGAGGATTATTTTATGTGTTGGTAGTTTTTACTGGAATAATTTTACCCTGGTCGATTTTAGCGAAAGTAGACGAAACGGGGATGGCTCGCGGTAAATTAGAACCCAAAGCCCAAATAGTTGAGCTAGACGCACCCGTAGCTGGTACAGTCGCTGCGATCAAAGTCAAAGAAGGTGATACAGTCAAAGCCCAACAGATTTTGCTAGAGTTAGAATCCGATGTGATTCGAGCTGATCTTCAGCAACTAGAAGAAAAACAAACGGGTCAACTAAACCGTTTAACCCAGCTTGAACTGATGCAAAATCAACTATCTTTGGCACTACGCACTCAAGAACAACAAAACCAAGCTCAAGAATTAGCTAAACAAGCCCAGGTAAAGCAAGCTAGACAAAGTCTCAATGGACTCCAAACCCTTTATCTAACTCAAAAACAAGAAAAGTTAGCCCAGCTTGAACAATTTAAAGGTGCGATTAACGCCAGCGATGCCAATCATCGATTAGCCGAAGTTGCTCTAGCAGGTTCACAAAAAAAAGCATCTCGCTATGCTCAAGCTTTTAAAGATGGCATCATCCCCGCCGACCGCCTGGAAGATATTCAACAGCAAGCAGCAGAAAACCAAGAACGTCTCAGTGTAGCCGGTTCAGAACTAGAACAATCTCGCGATCGCCTTACGGAACAACTACGTAATTACGACAAATTAATTCAGCAAACCCAATCAGAAATCGAACAGGCAGGTTTGCGCCTACAAGAACAAGAGCGTAGCTATCAAAGTGTTGTCCATTCAGGAGAACTAACATTGCTAAAAACCGAAGAGCAGCTCAAAAATTTAGAAACTCAAATTTCTGACCTCAAATCCGAAATCGCTCAAGGCAAAAGCCAAATTGGTTCTTTAAACTTTCAGCTAACCCAGCGAGTTTTAAAAGCACCCGCTAATGGTACAGTATTTCACTTACCTATCTCTGGGGCGGGCGCAGTCGTACAGTCGGGAGAAAATTTAGTTGAGATTGCCCCTAAAAATTCTCCTTTGGCGTTGAAAGCCAACATGACTCCTACCGAAAGCGGCTTTTTGAGAGTGGGAATGCCAGTGAAGATTAAGTTTGATGCCTATCCTTTTCAAGATTATGGAGTACAGGCAGGTAAAGTTAGCTGGATTTCTCCAGATTCAAAAATAATCGAAACGGCTCAAGGTCAACAAGAAATCTTTGAACTAAAAATCGAATTAGAGCAAGATTATATCGAAGGTAATCATCAGCGAATTACCCTGACTCCTGGTCAAACCGCCACGGCGGAAGTAATAATTCGTCAACGTCGTTTAATTGATTTTGTACTCGATCCTTTCAAAAAACTCCAGAAAGGCGGTTTAGAACTATAAACTCGATCAATAATAAATCAATTAAGATCAGGATTAAAATCCTCAGTCAAAATTTTCAAACGGACAATTTGCTCACCTTCTTCATCTAAAGGTACTTCAATAATATCGCCAGTTAGAGTTTCTAAGCAGGTTAAAAGAGATCGCAAATGAGGATTTGATGCCCCCGTTTCTACATACAGGCGATCGGCAACGTTACTGATGCGTTTCCAGGTAGTATAGAGTTTGCCAACAGTTTGCTCAAGGGTAGTGGCTTGTTTGACTAAATCCGCAGCAGTGTTCATACAGTCTAGTCTCAGGGCTTCTTCTAGGGCTAATTCCATGTCTACTGCCTTATTCCGCAAGCTTTGTACTTGGGCAGCAGCATCGAGATATTTAGCCAGGTTTTTCGCCTCACTAGTCATTAATTTGACCGTATCAATATCGGGGCTTTCGGCAATTTCCCTTTTTATTTCAATTAAATGAGATTCTGGTAACTTTTCCATTTCGCGAACTAAAGGGGCGAGGTGCCGAGTGGGTAAGATGCCCGCCGATGCTTTTTCCTTAACTTCATCGGGTAGTAATTCTGAACTCATCGCCGTCCACTCATCAGAAAGCTGCTTGACTTCTCTACGGGTAATGCGATCGCCTTTTTGTGCAGCTTCACTCACAAGCTGCTGTATTTCTGGGGCAGATTTAGCCGTTTCGACAAATGCCCGCTTGCTAAAGTTATTGATATTTTCCGCGTCTAACACCCCATCAGCCAATAAGGTATCGGCACTGTTTGCCAGTTGAATTAAAGTATAAGCCTGAGACTTGGTGATCTCGCGATCTTTGAGCCAGTTGAGAAAACCTGCTCCTCTACCTTCTCCACCTTTCTTTTCCCTGTCCCTAACAGAGCGTAAAACTCGTCCTCGCCAGATATCTGTTTGCAAATCAAAGCGATCGCATATTTGCCAAATCGTATCTAGCTGACTGCGGAAATCTATTTCCAAAATCTCTTCATCTTCAGGATCGGGCAACTGAAAATTAAAATCGGCGGGAATTTCTAAAGCAGCAACGATTTCTTCGTTCGATACGCTATTTCCATTAACGACGGTAGCTTCACTCATGCGGGGCAAAATATAACAAACAGTAAAAAGCAGATTAGCACAGATCGCCATAGCTTCAATAGTGCAAAACAAGTTAAATGTGAGTAGATCGCAGTATCCTTGTGGCTAGAAGTCTGAATACTTTTGATGAACATGCAGGAATCACCCGAATCTTTTTAACGAATATTACGCCAACCAAAATGGCAAAGGAACGCCTGCTGATGGTGGACTTTCGGATCTAATTGGATTGGGAAAAGACGCACCGACAAACTTAGGCGATACCCAAATATCGAAAGGTGTAGTTGATTACGACGATACAGTGACGAGCGATCGCATCCTCGCATCCGCCGATCTCTACTATATCTGCATCCACGAATTCTTGGGCGTGTTCCGCGTCATGAACAAGCTGCAAGAACTCTTTCGTGCGGGAACTTTACGAATTTCTAGCGGAGAAGAAGCTTATAACTCTATCGCTTTGACAGACGTAACATTCTGCGCTATTGAATGCGCGATCGCCATCTACGTGCTTTAAAACACCAAAGAGCTACCGCTGAAGCAGAATATTTCTTGTAGTTTTAGCGATGTCAGCCCTTTCAAATCAATCAATCCACAAACTGCGATCGCCTCCTGTTTTTCACAACTGCTCTGGATCTACTCCCATTTCCCGTAATTTATCGGCTAATTTTGCTGCTTTTTGCTCGGCTAGTTTGGCTCTTTGTTCAGATTCCTCTGCTTTTTGCGCGATCGCTGTATAGCTTAACAAGCTTTTCTCGTCTGGACGATAAATTTGTAGCTCAGTTTCTGTAAGCTCAAACCGAATTTTCAATCTAGGACTAACCCACTGGTAAATCGGTTCAATTATGTCCAAAAAGCCTTCATTCCGCACCCAACCACTCAGATCGTTAAGTTCGGGATCGTATAGATAATACTCTTCTACACCAAAGCGATCGTAAAACAGCAGCTTACGATTCATCTCAGCTTTTGTGTTTCCAGGCGAAAGAATCTCAAATACTACTTGTGGTGCTATGTTATCTTCTTCCCACTGTTTGTATGAACCTCGGTCGCCTTTTGGTCTACCAAAGGCTACCAATGTATCTGGGGCAACGCGAGTCTTATTATCTCCCTCAACGGGATACCACAACAAGTCTCCAGCTACGAATACATTTGGATCTTCAGCAAATAACCATTCTAGATTTTCTTTGATAGTTACAATCCAGCGAAACTGCTTGGTATTATCTGCCATCGGCTGTCCATCGCGATCAGGATAAATGATTTCTGGCTTTGAGGATGGTTGTAGTTGCACCATAAGCTGACTGTGCAGTTAATTTACTATTAATTCAATTTTGACAGAGATTATGTTTTTTGCGTCAACCTCTACCACTGCAACTCTCAATTACGCCCGACAATCGGAGGTGCGATCGCGTTGGCTATCTTAACTAGGCGAACTGATTGCCTTTTCTACGATCTTAGCTTTACCCAAGCACCGACGAGATCTCAAAACCTGCGCTCAATGGTTGGCAAGACACTTAGCAGAAATAGGGCTACACCACGTCAGAGTATTACCAGGAATAAATAAAGGTGCGCCTAACATTTATGCCGATTGGTTACTAGCACCAGGAAAGCCAACCTTATTACTTTACAGTCATTATGATGTCCAGCCTGTGGATCCGATTCAAGAATGGCGAGCGCCTCCCTTTAAAGCCAGGATTATCGGTGACAATTTATATGCTAGAGGTGTTAGCGATGATCAAGGACAATTGTTTATTCATCTCAAAGCTATTGAAAGTTATTTTCTACGAAAAAGTACCGTAGAAAAATACCTTAAGAAAGGTTTATTAACTCTAAAATGGTTGCGAGCAAAACTACATAAAGGCTGGAAAGCTCCCACCAATAAAGAGTTATTTTTCGCGATCGCTGAATTCAATTAAAGAGTATTTAAAGAGTATATTCGTAGCATTTAATTGGAGTTGCGATCTATTTTTAGAAGCTGAGGGAGTTGATTGGTGTGAGGTTAGGAATGTGGAGGAGTTGAGGGAACAGTTAAACTTATCAAGGTATTAGACTATTAACTGTTTAAATAATTAAAAGAGTTCCTGTAGGGGCGACAGAAAGAATGAGAAAGCTTGCTGGATCAATGTTTTAGCCCTCATACCCTTAGCAATGACTTCAAAACATCAGTTTAATTTTAAATCTCGATGTAATCAAATAAGAAAACGCCTCTAGAAAAGCGATTGTAGAATAATCTACTAGATCTCTAAACTAGAGGCATTGATTTAAGAAGTAATTAAGGAAGTTAAATTAAAAGCGGTTATTGCTACGACCACCACTAAATGAACTTCTGTCTTCACGGGGTTTCGCTTTATTAACTTTCAGCGCACGATCCATCCATTCTGCACCGTCTAAAGCTTCAATAGCTTTGTCTTCGTTAGCTTCTGATTCCATTTCGACAAACGCAAAACCACGAACGCGCCCTGTTTCGCGATCGCTAGGAATATGAACTCGTTTAACAGTTCCATACTCGGCAAAGACTTCATTTAGGTCTTCTTGGTTAACTTCATAGGATAAATTGCCTACGTAAATTGACATGATATTAGTTGTCTGCTCAATGAATGTTGTGTTTAGAGAGACTGGATTATTGTCCAAGAAATAGCTCAATACTTTACGGAAAAAATCTGTAGAGACTGGATACAAACTCAATCATTAATCTGTTGATTCTCAGTCTTAACACTAACACTTTTATCGAAATAAAACGAAATTGTTTTATTTGTTCCAAGGCGATCGCGTATCTTGAAGCTGCGGGGGGTGATTGGACTGAGGTTAGGAATGTTGAGGAGTTGAGGGAACAGTTAAATTTATCAAGGTATTAAGTAGTTCCACTTAGTTAAACATCAAACGTTCTACAGCAAAATTACTCTGTTGACCTCAATTATATTTTTAGCGTAGCAAAATCACGATCGCACCAAAGGTAAAGATGTAGATCTATAAACAAAGCGATCGAAATCATTTCTCTTCCATATGATTTAGGTAATGATTTTAAAATACAGTTTTCAAAAAACAAGTTTTTTCTATTACTGAGACATTTTTAAACATTATTTCATATGTTGCTATCTAAATTACTGACGTTGTTCTCATCCAAAGCTAGCTACAATCCTCAATTGGATCGAGCTAGAGAAAGACATCACAACTTGCCAAAAACTGAAAACGATAAATTTTATTTCTTAGCCCATCAAAACTACCGCGAGGCTTGCCAAACTGCTCAAGATAGATATGCCGATCTAGCCAAAACTTTACGGGCGATGGTCAAAGAGCATTATGCTTCAGCAGAACAAAATAAAATTAATGCCATTATCATCTCAGCAATCGACATTCTAGCAAGTAAAGCTAGCATCTTTCCTGATATGGATTACGAAGACGTTTGGTATACCGATCATTACGACTTGATTGAATTAGCAAGAAATATGGGAGTAGGAGATGAGACTTTGCCCCACTGGTCACAAGAATCTAATCTTTATAATCGCTATTTGGAACTGCGTAGTTCAGATTTAGTGCAAATTTTGCTAGAAGTTTCTGAAGAAGCTTTGATTGATGGTTATCAGTCTGGGGCTGATGTCAATAAATGGTTTAGCTATGTAGCTAGAGAAGCGCTTAAGTCTCGTAAAAGAATATCTCGCTATCGTCGTAAACAAAGTGAATCGCTTTATATTTCCTGTAGAGGTTCAAATATTAGCGACTGGGATCAAAATTAACTTGATTTATTATCTCCAGTATTGCCAAACACCACTACGTTGTTCATGAATATTATTATTGCTTCCTTAATTAAAAGTAGCGACGGGTAATTTTTCGGTAATCATAGCAATTAACTTTACATCAAACTCCTCTTCAAATACTTCTTTCTTATAGCTAAGATTCCATAGTTCTAAGGAACAAGGATCGCCAATTTCTGTGGGCTTAATTTGCAAAGAAAGAGCGCGATTATGACTATCGTACTGACAATTTACTGCGGCGATCGCCCCCTTATTTCTGCGGTCTAGAGCTACTGCTAATCTAAGCATAGCGCTTAATTGACGCACCATTAGCTGATACTGTTTGTGGGGCAGTTGATAATAGGCTGTGTGTTTTTTCTTGGGTTTGCTGCGACGATGATAGCGAGCGATATTCGCAATTAGTTCTAGCTCTAGTTCGGTAAAGCCTAGAAGTTCTGCATTACGAATGAGATAGTAAGAATGTTTGTGATGAGATGAGTGGCTAATATACACCCCACAATTATGTAAAATTGCTGCCGACCATAGTAATTCTCTTTCCGCCTCACTCCAAGTATGAAGTTGTCCCTGTAGCTGATCAAAAATGCTTAGGGCAAATCTCGCTACTCGTTGGCTATAATCGAGATCGACATGATATTTTTGAGCAATTTTAATAACGTTGCGGTTTTTGACTTCGTTTTGATACCGAAGCCGATTATTAATTAGACCACGGGTTAACATCCAATCAACGATCATGCCTTCTCTTAAGGCTCTTTCGCAAATAATAATAGAATCCAGCTTAAGCATCTGCATTGCTTCAAGCAAAATAACCGCCCCAGGAACGATAATCTCGGCTCTTTTGTCCGCTAGTCCAGAGACTTCCAAGCGTTCTCTATAGCTCATTCTCGCCAGCCTTTTGACGATTTTTTCAATCTCCTTGTATTTAATTTCATAGCCATTGAGGGGGTCAGGAACTCCTCCTAATGTGTCCTTAGCATGAATTTCAGCAATGGTTTCAATTGTGCCAGAAGTACCGATAGTGCGGGGAACTTCATTTAACTGAAGATTCTGCCAAATTTCATCTACAGGACGTTCTAACATCCCTCTAACATAGGCTCTTAAAACTTTTAATTCGCGATCGCTAATGGGATCGGTAGTCACAAATTCTTGAGATAACCTTACTGCACCGATTTTGGTGCTACTGAGAAGACGAGGTTCATGGACATCAGCCAGGATGATTTCGGTTGAACCACCACCAATGTCGATAATAATATGAGGCTGTTCATTAAAGTCCATCCCCGATAGTACCCCTAAATAAATTCTGCGGGCTTCTTCTTTGCCAGAAATAAGATTGACGACGATGCCTAATTCTGATTTTATCTGACGTAAAAAATCTTCTCCATTGGCAGCTTCTCTCGTGGCGCTAGTAGCCACCGCAATGATTTGTTCTGCTTTGAGGCTGCTTGCCAGTTCTTTACACCGTCTTAGAGTATTGAGAGAACGATTAATTGCTTCTGGGGTCAATTCTCCTGTAGCTGGATCGCGATCGCCTAACCTGACTGGCTCTTTTTCCTTCGCAATTACGGTAAATGAAGGCAGAGAAGGCTCAATCTGCACGATTACCATATGAATTGAATTAGTGCCGATATCGATCGCTGCAATAATCTTTTGGTTCATAACCTTTGACGACAAGAGGAATTTCCCTAAAGTCCAAATTTACAGATAAAATTAAACTTAAAACTTGACAAATCTAGCACACTAATCACATTTTTAAGTTGAGGCATTAGTAACCAGATATTGTTCATAATCTCATGTATTTTGCCTAGGGCAACAAATAGTCTTAAGATTTTATAAATATTTATCAATTTATCAACTAAATTATTTAATTTTAGATTCAATATGTCCTCATCTCAAACCAGTGAACCAACCTGGCAAAAAGTAATTCGCCTGCTGCGCTGGGATAAACCAGCAGGAAGACTAATTTTGATGATTCCCGCCCTGTGGGCTGTGGTGCTGGCAGCAAAGGGTACTCCGCCTGCGCCACTAGTGGGAGTAATTATCTTAGGCACGTTAGCTACCAGTGCAGCAGGATGTGTGGTTAACGATCTTTGGGATAAAGATATTGATCCCCAGGTGGCTCGAACCAAAACCCGTCCTTTAGCTTCTCGCGCTCTTTCCGTACAAGTAGGAATCGTGATCTTGTTCATTTCTTTCGCCTGTGCTGCGGTATTGGCGTTTTATTTAAATCTTCTCAGCTTTTTGCTGTGTGTGGCTGCTGTTCCCTTAATTATCTTCTATCCTTTAGCCAAGCGAGTATTTCCTGTTCCTCAGTTAGTTTTATCTTGTGCTTGGGGGTTTGCCGTATTAATTAGCTGGACTGCGGTGACAGCCAAGATTGAACCGATAACTTGGTTACTTTGGGGGGCAACAGTAGCCTGGACTTTGGGTTTTGATACGGGATATGCTTTAAGCGATCGCGAAGATGATCTCAAATTGGGAATTAACTCCAGCGCCATCTTTTTTGGTAAATATACCCCTGAAGCGATCGGCTTTTTTTATGCCATCACTTCTTCATTGCTTGCTTTGATGGGTTTCAAGCTAGCTTTGAATTCAGCCTTTTGGTTTAGTTTGGCATTTGCTACAGTAGGCTGGCTCTGGCAATATTTAACCTTACGCCAACCCTCTATCCCTCGTTCAGTTTATGGCAAAGTTTTGGGTCAAAATGTATGGCTAGGCTTTATTTTGTTAGCAGGAATGATTTTGGGTTATGTAGCCTAGAAAATCATAGTTATTACCCTAAATCTATGAGGTAAATTATGGTAGTATTTTTACTATTAACTCGAGTATTCCCTTGCCTTTAGCCAACAGTTTGTACTTTTATAAAAGGTATGGGCTTTTCGGCGATGCGGTGAAACAGTCTGTAGAGGTTAATCTAGCTCTCTTTTGAACTAACTGTCGAACCTTTTATAGGGTTTCTCGTTATTTTAAGAAAATTTTTGGAAGGTATATAGATATATGGAAGCTGCAATGATCTTGGCAGATTTGCCTGAAGCTTACGCTATGTTCAAACCCTTGGTAGATGTGCTACCAATAATACCCGTGTTTTTTCTTGCTCTAGCTTTTGTTTGGCAAGCAGCAGTCGGATTCAAATAAATTAAATTGATTTATTCTATTTAAATTGAGGCATCTAGGATGAGCTGGGTGCTTTTCATTTGCCTTCAATCAATAGAAATTTAAACATCCAACCGTAGTGTAAAATCTCTACTTCCTCAAAAGCAGACCAAGCGATAGTATTTAACTGTTGGGTTTGGCTCGTTTTGACATAGGAGAAATAATGCAAACAGAATCTAGTTTAGACAAAAAAAAGCTACTTTCCGCCCTAGCACATGGCTCAGCTTTTATTAGCGTATTGGTCTTATCTATCGGTATCCCAATCGCCATTATGACGGTTTCTGAAGATACTGTAATTAGAGACAATGCTAAAGAGGCGATTAATTTTCACCTTAACATCTGGCTGGTTGGGGGAATTATTGGCGTCATGTCCTTTTTCTCATTTGGACTTGCAGGCTTTGTTTTAGGTCCTATTTGGCTTGTTGCTCACTGGGGTTTATCCATTTGGGCAATTGCACAGTGTCTACAAACCCCAGACCAAGTTTTTCGCTATCCTTTTATTTTTCGTATTGTATAACTACAAGGTAAACATCAACCAAGTACCAAGGACGAAAGTAATGTAGGCGATCGCGACAATAGTATAAGCTGCGGTGTTAGTAATCATAGTTGACTTATCAAAGGTTTTCTATTTCCGTCAATGATGCTAACACCTGCCTTTTAAAGCTCAGGTATTATAATATACATTAAGTTGAATATTTACTTAATTATTTTAAAATACATAAAAATTAATAGAGATTGAATCAGGGTGAATTATTCAAAATATGGCGATCCCATTAAACACTAAGTAATATGATGAGAAATACTCTTAGTGAGCTTAATAAGTAATTTGCATAGTAACAGAAGCTTCAACTGTTTGCTCTCCAGCAACAACAGGAGTACTTACTTTTGCTTCTGAGGCGTACATTGCATCTCTGGCAAAAGGTTGAGGCTGTTCTAGTCTAGCATCGTCCATTTCAATCTTGACGATTTCTTTCGATGTCAGATTAAGAGTATCTAAAACAACATCTGCCCGATCCTGAGCATTAATAGTTGCCTTACGTAAAGCTTCTTTTTTAGCATTAAAAATTGCTTCAGGAGTAGCGGTGAAATTCACTCCATCAACGCGACTTGCTCCAGCTTCAACTGTGTCGTCTAATAATACACCCACCTGCTCTATTGAAACACGAAAGCTAACTGTATTACTGCCAGTGTAACCTGTCAAAATCATCTGACCGCTGTTTTGCTCGACTTGTTCATAATTTGGGTATAGTCTAACTCCAGTAGTTTGTAAATGTTCAACATCTTTTGAACGGAGGACATTCACCACTACCGAAGTTTTTTTGGCAATCTCTTGTTGTACCTCAGCTGCATTTTTTCCTTTAACCTCTACTCCTAATTCGACTTCTGCAATAGTAGTAGCAATTGATTCCATACCGTTTCCCGTTACTATCAACGTTCGAGCTGGTTCTGGTTCAGCCACAACTGAACTAACCGAAATCAGGCTTAAAAAACTGCTGATGAAAAGGAATAAACCCAGACGCTCATAAAATTCATAAGAAACAATAGGTTTATTGATACTTTTTTTAATCATTTTTCTTATTTCTTAGCTTAATTTTTAGTAGTTATAGTCATTCCAAATAACAACCAGACGATCTCTGAGAAAAGTAGTAAGTAGCAAATAAGATTTGACCTTATTATCAATACAAAACTACCATAAGGAAATTAATTGGAATGACTATATTAATTGACGTAGTACTTTAATATCATTGTTCCCATAGCAACTCTGATAATTTGCACTGTTCAAGCAATTACACTAAAGTGAAAAGCCCCAAAAAAAATGCCCCCCAAATAAATGGAGAGCATTTTTTTAATTAATTTAATCTAGTCCAAGATTAACCGTTGATT
>NZ_PVWF01000245.1 GCF_003003995.1 Pleurocapsa sp. CCALA 161
AATAAGCTGCGATCAAGAAGTAGCCGATAATACCTTGAGTATTCGTACTCGTGCCTCAGGAGAATTAGGGGCAATCGGAATCGAGGAAGTGATTAATAAGCTTACTACAGCGATCGCCGAACACAGCAATTTCTAATCTAATGTCATGTCAATGGAGGTTAAATAGCAAGCGAGGTGAAACGCAACTTCGCTCTTTGCTAAAAACGACGCAAAAGCTAAAATTTTCTAATAGAGTAAAATCTATTGATGATCTGCATTTAATATTTAATTTATACTTAGCTTGGCTAAAATATTTTACTGCTCTTAAGGCACTACCACGATCTAAATTTATCGATGGCAGCTCATACTCATGGATTGATGATAGGCATAATGTCCTTATTTCGTTATTGCATTAGCAAGTCAGGCACAGTCTTAATTTATGGTTTACTAGGACTTATTTTTAATCTCCCCAGAGCCAGTGCAGAAGAAAATATTTTGATAATCCATGCACATGATTCTGATCTTGCTTCCATCAAGCAAAATCAGTCGGCGATTGAACAGGGGTTTGCCGAAATTAATTCCCAAAGTCATATATATCACGAATTTCTCGACAACCAACCTGATTTTAATGCTCAAGATGAACAGAAATTTGGAGAATATCTTGATGGTAAATATCGACGTATAGGAATCGATCTGCTGATGGTTGTGGAAGAACCCAGTTTGCAATTCATGCTCAATCAGCACCAAAAGTTTTTTCCCAAAATTCCCGTAGTATTTCTGGGAATTCAAGAATTGAGCCAGAAAGTGCTTGATACCCCCTGGATGACAGGAGTGGTAGAAGATCGCTCGATCGTCGAAACTGCTATTGAAGCCACTAGACAGACTTGGACAAACACCGTTGTGGTCATTAACGATACTAGCGAGCAAAGTAAAGCTAATTTAGAGCAAATTGCCGCTATTAAACAACGTTCTCAGCAATCTCTCAAGGTTGAAGTGATTAATGATTTATCTCCAAAAGATGTTAAGGCTGAGTTGAGCAACTATCCTCCCAGTATCCCCATAGTTTTGTTAGGTCAATTACATGAAAGTCGGGACAGAAGACAACTGATAGATCCGAGTTTAGATGCTCAAATATTGAGTAAACTAATTCCCAATCCTATCTATACCGATAATTCAGTCCGCTTGGGTAACGGTGTAGTGGGGGGAAAAATATTTGATACAGAATATCATGTTCGACAAGGAGTAGAGCTAGCTCATAAAATCTTGCAAGGAGTAAAGCCAGATGAAATCGGCCCTTTTTTCACGGGTAAGAATCGCTGGATTTTTGATTATCGGCAGTTACTAAAACGCAATGTGAAACTCGAACTGTTGCCCAAAGATAGCGAACTACTTTATGTTGAAACACCTGTTTATGTTAAGTATCGACCCCTGATTCTGCTTGCGGGTTTTAGTCTTTTCGCTAGCTTGCTGACCATTATTCTGCTGATTAGAAGAGGTCGCAAACGAGAATTAGCGAACCAAGTTCTCCAAGAAAATGAACAGAGATATAAAGATCTGGCAGAAGCGGGAGCTAACGTTTTTTGGGAGCTAGACAAGCACTTAAAATATTCTTATATCTCTGGCAGCACTGAGGATTTATGTGGTTTGAACCCCTCAGCTATGAAGGGTCACTATCCTCCCCTCCTACATCAATCTAATTCTCAGTTAGACGTTGATTGGGATATGTTTGAGCGCATCACCGAAACCAGACAGCCATTTAAAAATTTTACCTTTAGCCTCCAGGATCGTAACAAAGGTATCCGTATTTTCAAAGTTAATGGCAACCCATTATTTGACGAGGAACACAACTTTTTAGGCTATCGGGGGGTAAAACAGGAAATTACTGCCGAACAAAATCTCTATCAGAAAATTGCTTATCAGGCTGCTTATGATGATCTGACAGGATTACTAAATCGTCGCGAATTTAACCAAAAATTAGAGTATTCGGTTCAAAAAGCTCAGAAGTATCATACCGAATCGGTACTGTGTTATTTAGATTTAGATCGCTTCAAGATTGTTAACGATACCGCAGGTCATTTAGTGGGCGATCGCCTATTATCAGAATTAGCCCAACTTTTAAAAGGTATGATCCGCAAAGAAGATACCTTGGGTCGATTGGGAGGAGATGAATTTGGTTTACTGTTGGAAGGATGTTCTATTACGGAAGCAGGAATAGTATGTGAACAGCTAATTAGAACCA
>NZ_PVWF01000103.1 GCF_003003995.1 Pleurocapsa sp. CCALA 161
CGATTCTCTTCTACGGATTCAAATAACAATGTTGCTAAAATAAAATCTTTAACTGTCTCTAAACCTTCTCCAGTTTTGATTTATTCATTAGTTATTAATTGTTAAATCTTTCCTTCAACTAAGGCATTAAAACCATATATTTCTTTACTCCCTGCCACTGCAACTAAGGTTACAGTTTTTTCATCCCCTGGTTCAAATCTCACTGCCGTACCTGCGGGAATATCGAGTCGCATTCCTTTAGTAGATTCGCGCTCAAATTGTAGTGCTGTATTCACTTCATAAAAGTGGTAATGAGAGCCAATCTGAATCGGGCGATCCGCCTGTATTACTAACCTCAATCGTAATAGTTTCTTTTCCTGCGTTTAGTTCAATTTCCCCTGGCTGGGTAATAATTTCACCTGGAATCATAATTAAAGTTAGTCTTTAGTTGTTTACTGAATAGGATTATGTACCGTCACTAACTTAGTGCCGTCAGGAAAGGTTGCTTCTACCTGTATTTCATCAACCATTACTGGTATTCCTTCCATTACTTCATCAGCTTTTAAAATAGTTTGACCGTAGCTCATCATAAATAATAAAAAGGCTCTATTGTATACAAATTTAATCAACCATTCAGTTCGGCATAATAGCAATTCTCGAAAATAATCAGAGACTTGGGACAGATTAAGCTTTTAGCTTTGACCGAAGGGAATCCTTTAGGATAGCTTTTATGAATATTTGGGTCTTTTCATTGACTCTCAGAATATTTTTGATCTTTCCAGCTCCTTTTATAAATTAGTATAAATTAGCACAAAACAACTACGGATGAAAACTAGTACTAATCAACCTGTGTTTTCTATTTGAAATGACTATATAGCAATACGTACTTAAGTTAGGACATTTACTACTTACTACTTACTACTTACTACCTAAGAAAAGTTAACTAAACTTGTTCTAATCTAACTTTGTACGGCTATATCTCCTATAAACCCAAAAACTGCTGAGCTTTAGTAACTACATCTGCTAAAGAGCCAGATTTAAAAGGAGAAATTAAATTAGCCGAACTACTTAAACTCTGAAAGGGTGCTTGACCACCACGCTGACACAAGGCGATGTATTCGGTTAAAGCACCTTGAAAATCAGATTCAGCTTTGACCCAAAACTGCATCGCACAGCATAAAGCTAAGGTGTAATCGATATAGTAAAAGGGAGAGCAGTAAATATGTTGTTTCTCTTGCCACAAACCTCCTTGGGCAGGATATTCAATGTCTCCATACTGTCGCCAAGGAAGATAGCGCGCTTCCATTTGTCGCCACATTTGATTTCTCTCCTGTGGGGTAGCTTCAGGGTGGGCATAAACCAGATGCTGGAAATGATCCACAGCACAACCGTAAGGTAAAAACAGAATTGATTGTGCTAAATGAATTTCGCGAAAACGGTCGGCATCATCACCAAAAAACTTATCCATTTGTGACCAGGTAAGAAACTCTAGACTCATCGAATGAATTTCACAGGATTCTAAAGTTGGCCAGAGATAGTCAATTAAAGGTAAATTGCGACTTTGCCAAGCTTGAAAAGCATGACCCATTTCGTGAGTAAATACTTCGACATCACCTTTGGTCTGATTGAAGTTAGCAAAGATATAGGGTACTCCTTTGGTGGGGAAGCTAGTACAAAAACCACCGCCAGCCTTGCCAGGACGAGTTTTGAGGTCCATAAGATCACCCGCAACCATCATGGCAAAAAAACTACCTAATTCTGGGTGCATGGCATCAAACATTTGCTGTGCCTGTTTAAGCATCCAGTCGTGATCTCCTTGGGGTTGAGGATTTCCTTGGAGGTCGAATACAGATTCGTCCCAGTACATAACCCGTTCCAAATTAAGTTTTTGCGCTTTTTGGTCAATGATTTTTTGTGCTAGGGGGACAACCTTTGCCACAACTTCATCACGGTAGCTGGCTACATCAGCTTCGGTGTAGTCAATCCGCTGCATTCGCTTATATCCCAGACCAGTGTAATTTTCGTAGCCTAATTTCTGTGCCATTTGGTGACGCAGTTTGACTAGTTGATCGTAGATGCTGTCTAATTGCGCTTGATTTTGGCTAAAGAATTGCCAGCGTACTTTTTCCGCCTCATATCGGGTTTGGCGATCGCTATCTTCAGTATATTTACGAATTCCTGAAAGATTAACCGTTTCCCCTCTAAATTCTAGTTCAGCACTGGCTAATAATTGGACATACTGATTAACTAGCTTAGATTCTTGAACTAAATCTTCTTCAATAGCTGGTTCAAAGGTGGTCACGTCTGCCGACCACAGGCTAAAAGCTTGTTGACCTAAGATAGATTCTAATTGTGTCCGCTCTTGACTGTTTAACAGCCTGCGTTTCATAGCAACTTCTAGGGCGGTTAATTTAGGTCTTAATTCATCACTATATTTTTGTGCCTGTTGGTAGTCTTTATTGGTTGTGTCTTGACTAAAGTTGAGGGAAGTCATTGCCCCCCAAGTATCTAGACGACGACGTAAATCTTCCCACTGTTGTAAAGCCTTTTCTCGATCCGATCTAGTTAGCGCTCGATCTAATGCGTTGTTGATGTCTTGATACTCTCTCGTAATTTGCTCAAGGTCGGGAGTTTCTGCTTGAATATCGGCAAAATTAATTTGGGTTTGACTCATGACGGGGAGAAAGAGATAGCTACATCTAAAATTTTAGCGAAGTTAGAGATTTAACAGTGTTAAGGTCATTAAAGCACTTGAATCTACTTCTAACTCCTGTTCAAACTCCTGCCTCATCTAATTTCCCCATGACCTCGACAAACAAGATTTTATTATCAGATAGTGCCGACAGCTTTGTGCAAGGCATTAAAGAGTTAACTAAACGCGATCGCGATTTGGCTAAAATTATTGATCTTTATGGATATCCTCCCCAATGGTTAAGAGAACCAGGATTTTCTACTTTAATCAGGATTATTTTAGAGCAACAGGTTTCCTATGCTTCGGCTCAAGCTACTTTTAAACGTCTTAACGAGGCAGTAGATAATTTGTGTCCTGAAAGCTTTTTAGCTTTAGACGATCTCGAACTCAAAGCCATTGGGTTTAGTCGGCAGAAAACTAATTATGGTCGCATCTTGGCACAGGCGGTAATTGACTGCACTCTGGATTTAGCTAGTTTAGAAAAATTAAATGACTTAGAAATTAGACAAAAGTTAACGGCAATTAAAGGCATCGGTAACTGGACGGTAGATATTTACTTAATGATGGCTTTACAGCGTCAGGATGTATTTCCTAGTAAAGATTTAGCTGTAGCGATCGCCGTTAAAGAAATCAAAGATTTAGCCATTCGTCCGCAAGCAGCAGAATTAGAAATTATTGCAGAAATTTGGAAACCCTATCGAGCGATCGCTACTAAAATTCTCTGGCATTATTATCTCAATCGTAAATCACATTGCAAAAAATAAAGAGCGAATATAGTTGCGCCATCTACGCCCCCAGCGATCGCCTAAGATATTTTACTTGACAATTAATAGCTACTGTAAATATTCTATACCCAGGTTTGCCACTAAAAATCCCCACTTATCCGCAGCCTCTTCAATGATTTTGCTGGTGGGTTTTCCAGCGCCGTGTCCTGCTTTAGTTTCGATCCGAATTAAAACAGGATTATCTCCTTGATGGGCAGCTTGTAAGGCAGCAGCAAACTTAAAACTGTGGGCTGGTACAACGCGATCGTCATGGTCAGCAGTGGTAATCATCGTGGCAGGATAATTCGTCCCTGGTTGTAGATTATGCAGCGGAGAATAGGCATAAAGCGTTTTAAAATCTGCTGCATCGTCAGGAGTACCGTATTCCGAACACCAGGCCCAACCAATCGTAAACTTATGAAAGCGCAGCATATCTAATACACCTACGGCGGGAATGGCTGCGGCAAAGAGATCGGGGCGTTGAGTCATACAAGCACCTACTAGTAGACCTCCGTTACTGCCTCCAGCGATCGCCAATTTCTCTTGACTCGTATATTTTTGCGCAATTAACCATTCGGCTGCTGCGATAAAATCATCAAAGACGTTCTGCTTTTTGTCTTTCATCCCTGCTTGATGCCACTCTTCGCCATATTCACCCCCACCCCGCAGATTAGGCACAGCATAAATTCCACCCATTTCTAGCCACACGACATTACTAACAGAAAAGCTGGGAGTTAAGGAAATATTAAAACCACCGTAGGCGTACAGGTAAGTGGGATTATTGCCGTCCAGTTTAATTCCCTTTTTGTGGGTAATAAACATAGGTATTTTAGTACCATCTTTACTCGGATAAAATACCTGTTGGGTTTGATATGCTTCTGGATCAAAATCTACCTGGGGTTGACGGAAAAGTTTGCTTTCCCCCGTCGTCAGATCGTAGCGATAAATCGTAGCAGGAGTCGTAAAGCTGGTAAAGGTATAAAAAGTTTCTGTATCGTAACGCTTGCCACCAAAACCACCTGCCGAGCCAATTCCAGGTAATTCCACCTCGCGCGCAAAAGTACCGTCTAGAGCATAAATTTTAATTTGCGATCGCGCATCTTTAAGATAGTCCGCGACAAATTGATTGTTCAAGAGTCCAATACTTTCAAGGGTTTCGGCAGCTTCAGGAATAATTTCTTGCCAATTTGCTTGGTCTGGATTATTTAAATTAATGGCAATTACCTTACCACGAGGAGCATTTAAATCTGTCTGCACCCAAAAAGTATCCTCGTCATTGTCAATAACATTATAGCTGGCGACAAACTCGCTAATTAACTCGATAACCTCACTATCTAGCTGTTCGAGATTTTTATAGAAGACTAAATTCTTACTATCTGTACCCAGCCACACGCTGATAATTAAATACTTACCATCCTCTGTAACTCCTCCACTAAAACCCCATTCTTTTTGATCGGGACGATGATAGACGAGAATATCCTCAGCCTGTGTTGTACCTAAACGATGATAATAAAGCTTTTGGTAGTAATTAACGTCTTCTAGTTTAGTTTCTGCGTTAGGCTCATCATAACGACTATAGAAAAAGCCTTGATTATCTTTAGTCCAAGATGCCCCAGAAAATTTAATCCACTGAAGATGATCGGCGGTATCTTCCCTCGTGGCGATATTTCTGACCCGATATTCTACCCAGTCAGATCCAGCCGTAGATAAACCATAAGCCATCCATTGACCATCATCACTAATTGATAACCCTGATAAAGCTACCGTACCATCCGCCGATAGAGTATTGGGGTCTAATAATATTTCTCCTTCATCATCTAGAGATTTGAGCGTATACAAGACACTTTGATTTTGTAAGCCATCATTCTTAAAGTAGAAATAACTCTGACCTCGTTTAAAAGGGCTACTATATTTTTCATAATCCCATAGCTGAGTTAAACGCTGTTGTAGTTTATCTCTGGTGGGAATGGTGGCTAGATAGCTATTGGTCAACTCATTTTGCGCCTGTACCCAAGCTTTGGTAGTATCCGAATCAGGATCTTCTAGCCAACGATAAGGATCTTTTACCTCTACCCCATGATAATTATCGCTTTGTGCTACTTGATTAGTGTTGGGGTAAATCAAATCACGAGATAATGTCACTGTCTCAACTCCAAGATATTTATCTAAAGGATAATAGAATTTATCGTCATTCTTCTTAATTGATTGTTTTGCCAGGTACGGGCAAGAGGCAAGGGGTAAACAGCCGTTGGCCCCTACAGCAATAGCGATCGCCGTCATCAAACTAAAATAAATTAAACATATCCATTGTCGGTCAAAAAAGACAAGCTGATTTCTGCTGGTTGGTGTTTGCCTGGTAGACGATGGGAAATTAGCTGATCGACGTATTTGCCTAAAATATCGCTTTCTAGATTGACTAAATTTCCCGATCGCAAACTACTAAGATTAGTTGAATCATAAGTATGAGGAATTACCGCAGCCGAAAACCAACTGCCATCAGGGGCGCATTCAGCAATCGTCAAGCTAATACCATTAACGGCAATACTGCCTTTTGATACCAAATAACGACCGATCTTGGAGTGCCATTGTTCATCCATTCCTGTCGGCAATCCAAAGCGAATCTCCCAGGAAGTTGCAGTAGCCACTGCTTCGACTAAGCAGCCAACCCCGTCAATGTGTCCCGTGACAAAATGACCACCGATTTTACTGCCCATCCGTAGAGAAGTTTCCAAATTGACATATTTAGCTGCGCGATCGCGATCGCCTAAAGTCGTTTTGGCTAAGGTTTCGGGGGAAGCAGTAGCAATAAAACCCTGGTCTAAAATGGTTTCTACCGTTAGACAAACTCCATCTACGGCTACACTATCGCCAATAGTCAAATCGGCGGTAATTACGTCGTGGTTGTGACCAACTATCGATACTTCAAAAGAATCCTCTCCAGAACTCTCAATTAAGCCAAGAGATTCTACTAACCCTGTAAACATGATGATATTACGGTAACTGAACTAGTTTAACTATTATTTTTTCCTGAATAGTACAGGCAACAGCAAAAAACTGAGGCATACTGTGATTAAACAGTAACATTATGATTCTAGTTTTAGACCATGTTTAAGGTTGCAAGATATTCTGAACATCTTTACATTTGATGATAGGTACGTTTAAATTTTGCTATCTTATCGCTCTTATTACTCCTGATAATCTTAATTACTTTAGAGGCTAAATCAATGATTGAAATGAAAGTTGCAGCCATTGTCGTAAATGCTGCTAGTCACACGCCCATGATTCTGCTTAAAGACAGTTCAGAGCGAAGAGCATTACCTATTTATATTGGACAAGACCAAGCCGAAACAATTCTTAAGGCTTTGGAAGGACGTCGCCCCCCTCGTCCTTTGACTCACGATTTAATTGCCAATCTTCTTTATGACTGCAATATTGACCTAGAGCGGGTTATTATCCACTCTTTGAACGATGATATTTTTTACGCGGTATTATGTATTAATATTAATGGCGTTAAGAAAGAAATCGATTGTCGTCCCAGTGATGCGGTGGCAGTAGCCATTCGTACCGATAGCCCAATTTGGGTATTAGAAGAAGTAATCGCTGATGCTTCAATTCCCGTTGACAGCGATGCTGATAATGCTGAAAGAGAGGCATTTAAAGAGTTTGTCTCTGATCTTAGTCCAGATCAGCTAATCAAAAAAGGTGGGTATAAAGAACAGCGATAAAGAAAGTTGAATTGACTTCATCTCTAATAATCTGAATCGCATCTAGTACGCTTTAAACATTATTTTTAAAAGATCCACAGATAAATACAGATAAATACGGTTTAAGAATTAATCTGAATACTTAGTTATAATTCAATGCGTCAAAGGCAATTTGGTAAAACTAAGCTTGATTTGTCAGTATTTTCGCTGGGAACAATGCGCTGCCTGAATGACCGCCAAACTTACCGTCAAACTATCGAGACTGCGATCGCTCTGGGGATTAATCATTTAGAAACTGCCAGAGGCTATGGACAGAGTGAAACTTATTTAGGGCAGTCATTACAAGAGCTTAAAGTTCCACGCCAGGAGATTTACCTCACCACCAAGATCGCGCCCACCCCAGAGCGACTACAAATGAGTCAATGGCTGGATGAATCTTTAGCTCGACTGCAAACAGATTATATTGATTGTCTAGCTATACACGGTATCAATACCTGGTCACATTTGGAGTGGGTAATTAAACCCGATGGTTGTCTGGAGGCAATTCAGACTGCTATGGCTCAAGGCAAAGTTAGACACTTGGGCTTTTCGACTCACGGCAGCCTAGAATTAATTTTGGCAGCAATTCAAACCGATCTTTTTGAATTTGTTAATCTACACTATTACTACTTTTTTCAACGCAACCATCAGGCGATCGCTCTTGCAGCCGAAAAAGACATGGGTATATTTATTATTTCTCCTGGAGATAAGGGCGGAAAATTATACACTCCCCCTGAAAAACTAGTGGCATTATGCGCTCCTATTTCCCCTCTGGAGTTAAACTATCGGTTTTTGTTGAGCGATCGCCGTATTACTACCCTTAGCCTCGGTGCAGCTAATCCAGCAGAATTAATTACTCCTCTACAGGTTGCCAATGCCGATCATCCCCTAACTATTGAAGAACGAGGGATATTTACCAAGTTAGAACAACAGTTAACAACTAGTCTAGGTTCAGATCTTTGTCGTCAATGCGATCGCTGTCTTCCTTGTCCCGAACAGATTAATATCCCCGAAATTCTTAGATTGCGTAATTTAACTGTTGCTTACGAAATGGAAGATTATGGGCAGTATCGCTATGGCATGTTAGAAAATGCGGGACATTGGTTTCCTGGGATGAAAGGTAATCGTTGTACTGACTGTGGTGACTGTCTACCCCGTTGTCCCGAACAGTTAGCTATTCCCACCCTATTAAGAGATACACATCAGCGGTTGAAAGGAAAAGAGCGGCGGCGTTTATGGTCTGACTAGGAACTTAAAACAACTTAAAACGGCGTTGCCCTTTCTGTATAAGTTTCTAGATTAACCTGAGTTCGGGTTAAGCAGATTAATTGGTGGAGATAGCTGTAAGCTCTAAGCTCTAAGCTTTTGAGATAGTTTGGATGCAACTC
Organism: Pleurocapsa sp. CCALA 161; assembly: GCF_003003995.1. Lineage (GTDB taxonomy): Bacteria > Cyanobacteriota > Cyanobacteriia > Cyanobacteriales > Xenococcaceae > Waterburya. The sequence goes on from NZ_PVWF01000103.1 coordinate 8,567, forward strand.
TACTATGAAAGAAGAACGGAAAATAGTATTTTTTAAATACCTTCAAAATAAGGATTTGAGCTAATCCCGAACTCAGGTTAGATTATCTTTTAATTTTGAATGTTATTCCAGAAAAATTTGAGATAGCTCTGACATTTATACTGAAAATTTCCAGTTAATACACCCACACAAGGTAGTTATACGGACTTTATCGGTATAATCATTCAAATTTAAGATATTATAGGTCAATATTCTATTTAAATACCCCATATAGGGTAGTTATCTAGAAAACGTCAGTATAATAAGTAGTTGGGCAGCTTAATCCCTGGGCAGGGACAGTACTTTTAAGTTGTCTGTCTGGAGTTACGTTAAGCTAATATTTTGTAGCAACTACAGAGCCAAGAACCTCCATGTCACTTCGCGTTTTTATCAGGAAGCCAAGCGAAGAAGATGGTCAAGAATTACTAGCTCTTCACCAAAGAAGCAAGGAGTTTCATTTTCCTTGGGCTTCTCCGTCACCAACTGAGGAAGAGTGCAAAAATTACATTAGTCGTTGCCAAAATGATGACTTTGAAGGCTTGCTGATTTGCCATTCAACTCACAAGAAAATTGTTGGAGTAGCAAATCTCAGCCAAATCTTCCACAGATCGTTTCAAAATGCCTATCTTGGTTATTATGTTGATGTAAATTTTGCAGGTCAGGGATTGATGTCGGAAGGTATTCGTTTAGTGATCGATCATGCTTTTTATACACTCGATCTGCATCGAGTTGAAGCCAATATTCAACCTGAAAACATTGCTTCAATCAATTTAGTGAAGCGATTGGGTTTCACAAAGGAGGGCTTTTCTCGACGATATCTAAAAATCAACGGAGAGTGGCGTGACCATGAACGGTGGGCGTTGACCGTTGAAGATTGGACGTAGTGTGTTCCAGCAGCCCAACACTTCAGCGCAGCGGACGGACGAAAGCTGCTGGTGGGGGTGCCAAGGTTGTCTGCCGCCGCTGGCTTTTACCGTTATGTCTTTTCTTCTGCTAGCGCGGCTTATCCACTGAACTCTTAACTTTTAGCAGCGTGACCTAAAAAACTAGTTGTAGCTACAATTTGTTGTCACAATAAAACACTATTTAAGCTTTTTAGCATTATGTATTGACCAATGCCAATCAACGCAATAGCCAACTTACTCCTAATCACATATTGGTTTAATTTCAAATAGTTTGGGCCAGAGTTTTCCCGTCACCAATAGCCGATCTGACTCAGTGCGATCGCCGATTTTGCAGAATGCGTCAGCAATCGCATTATGCATCATCCCATAAAGTTTTGAGGAGTGCAACTGTAGTAACCAATAGAGTAATCGCATTTCACGTGCTAACTATTTCATAACACAGGTTGTAGAATAAAGAAGACCCATTCCCTTGATGACTGCCATGTCCTCTCCTGCCATTACCACGATCATTAAGATGGTCGAGTCGCTTCCCGATGAACTGCAAGAACAAGTCGTAGAGCATGTTAGAGCATACCTTGCTGAGTTGGAAGAGGAGAAACTTTGGGATACCTCATTTAAGCGGACAGAAAATAATCTGGTTGCTGCTGCCCGTAAAGCCAAAGCAGAGATTGCCGCTGGTCTTTCTAGTCCGATGGATTATGAGCAGCTATGAAGTCTGCCACACTACCCTCATTTTGGGGGAAGTATCGCGCCCTTAGTCCTGCGGTGAGAACTGGAGCCAGAAAAGCTTATCAGTTGTGGGCGGAGAATCCGTTTCATCCATCGTTGCATTTTAAGTGCATCAACAACAAAGAAGATATTTGGTCAGTGCGGGTAACGCGCGGTCATCGCGCACTCGGTGTTATGTCAGGTGACACAGTGACTTGGTTTTGGATTGGCGATCATGATGAGTATGAAGCATTTTACTCGTAGGCGATCGCCATAGAATACTAATTTTCCAAAGTGCGATCGCCGATCTCGTAGGATGCGTTACGCTATCGTTAACGCATCATCCCATACTAATTACATATTGGCTTAATTTCAAATAGTTTGGGCCATAGTTTTCCCGTCACTAACAAGCGATCTGATTCAGGATCGTAAGCAATCCCGTTTAATACGGCATCTTTCGTAGTCAGGGAGGCAGGGTCAATAATTCCTGTTAGGTCGAGCCAGCCTGTCACGACTCCAGTTTTAGGGTTAATCCGAGCAATGCGATCGCTCAACCAAACATTCGCCCAAATTTCTCCCTTAACAAATTCCAATTCGTTTAATTTATCGATAGGACGGTCATTCTCTGTTACCTGAATCCGTTTAGTTTCTTTAAAGGTATCGGGATTCAAAAAATATAGAGTATTTGAGCCATCACTCATGATCAGTTCTTGATTGTTATGAGTTATTCCCCAACCCTGAGTCGGATAACTGAAGGTAGCAATCTGCTTTAAGGTTTCTTGCTCATAAACAAAACCCGTTTTTGATACCCAAGTAAGTTGAATTAGCCGATCTTGCCACAGAGTCATCCCTTCCCCAAAATAGCGATCGTCTAAATCATTAATTTGTAAAACTTGTCCTGTGTCCAAATCGACTTTTCTAATCGACGATCTTCCCTCTAATCCAGTACTTTCATAAAGTTCACCCTGGTCAAAAATTAAACCTTGAGTAAAAGCATTTTTGTCGTGAGGATAAGTTTGAATAACTTTATAACTACAGGTTGCAGTTGCTTGTGCTAAGGCTAAGGGGGTTTGTCCAGCTTGTTGACAGCCAAATAAAGCTACTAGTATAGTTAACCACAAGTTTTTATAAATCATCAAAAGCTCAATTTTTTGGCGGGTACTCGTTAAGCTATTATCCACTTAGTTGCGATCGCACTACTCCACGCTGACGGCGATTAATTGCAGGTGAAAAATGTGTATCAATCTAAATTGTTAATTACTCTATACGCCTAGTGTGAATTAGGAAAAAAGGAAGAAAAGACAGAAGATGAAAGTTACCAAGCTGTCCATCTAAATATCTTTCCTCATGAATAGCATAGACTTTGAAAGCCTGTTAGTCATAGTTTTTGTCCTTGTAGATGACTGGTATCAGTTAGAGAAAAAATCGTCAAAACCTAATGCTCGAGGGGCAAAACCAGAAATGAGTGATAGTGAAATTATGACTTTGGCTTTGATGATGGACTATTTACCATTTCCAGGAGAAACTCAGTTTATCGGTTTTATTCGTGCCAATTGGCGGAAAATGGTTTCCTAATTTGTTAGAGCGGAGTCAATTTAATAGACGCTTACGAAAATTAGGAGATGAAATAGAAACTCTCAGAAGGATATGGGTCAAGCAGTTAGGAGTTGAGGCTACAAATAGTTTTGTTATTGACACCAAACCGATACCCGTAGTCGGTTATAGAAGAAGTAAAAGACATAGTGACTTTGATGGTAGTGCCAACTATGGCTATTGTGCAGCCAGGAAGATGAAATACTTCGGCTACAAACTAGTAGTTCTTTCAACTCTCAAAGGGATACCTGTAGCTTACGAACTGGTTTCGGCTAACACTGATGAGCGTAAAGCTGTTGAGGGAGTTCTTCAAATGGTTCGTGGTAGCGATATCTATGGAGACAAAGGGTTTATTGGTCAAGAATGGCAATCAGAGGTAACTACGGCTACTGGTAATCGTATTTGGACGATACAGCGAGAAAACCAACATCAAAAAGTAAGTTCTGATTTAAAACATTTGATTAGCCGAGTAAGACAACGAATTGAAGGAGTTTTCAATGAAATCCAAAATACTGGTCGTAATCCAGAACGATTACTCAACAAAACTGTTGGTGGCTTAGCTACTCATATGGCACTTAAAATGACCTCTCATACTTTGCGACTTTTCCTGCGCCATCATTTTGAGATTGATGTTTTGACTTTTCAATCCTCATCTACTTTCTAAAATTTAATTCACACCAGGCGTTCTATATAAAATTCAGGTAGGCAATCTCCTTTATAGATTTACACTTTATAATAAGCCTTTTGTTTTATTTATAGATAAAAATGAAAATTTATTCTGTTAATAAGGAGAAAGTTCATGAAACGTTTAATAGTTTGTTGTGATGGAACTTGGCAAAGCCAAGATAATGAAGTTCCAACAAATGTTTTCAAAATTGCTCAAGCAGTTAAACAAGTAGATGAGCAAGAAGACAACATTTCCCAAGTTCTTTACTATGACCAAGGAATTGGTACAGTTCCCAGTAGAGGGGGAACACAGTCATTCCTACAAAGTATTGGAGATTCTCTTGAAAAATTAGGAGGGGGAGCTTTTGGGTGGTGGATTCCTGATTTTACGCCTTTGCTTTTAATTGACGAATTTTTCAGTATAAAATATCAGTTTCATGACACCAGACTTAGTCCAATTATCGAAAATGCTAGACACGCGATCGCCCTAGACGAAAAACAAAAAGCTTTGAAAGTTTGCATAATGAATCCAGGGGAAGCTTTCAACGGCACGTTGAAGCAAGTTTGGTTTCCAGGTAATCATGGTTGCATTGGTGGTGGTACAGCAGAGACTAAAGGTTTATCAAATGCTGCTTTGAAGTGGATGGCAGATGAAGCTAGCCAGGTGGGTTTACATTTGGACTTAGACTTAGCTGAAGATACTCAGATTATTGACTATAAAACTCCTTTTGACAGCATTTTATTTTTAATCTTATAGGACAGAGAGAGCGCAATATTACCCAATTAAACGACGAATTACAATATAGGTTTAAATTCGATTTAGACAACAGTTTTCATACCAGTGTCAAAGAACCTTGGTGCGATCCTGACTTTAAATACCGTCCAAAAAATCTGCAAGAATTTATTCGAGATCAACCACATAACTGGTGTTGAAAATAAGCGATCGCCACAGTACATTTATTTTTATTCTTGTTTCAAAAAACAATCTATTTTATTTCCAATTATCATTAACTTTTGGAAAATCGTATAGCTTCTAATGTTTGGCTTGAGCGGCGACAGAGATGATTGAAACGAAGCGCGAAGACTCTGTTCGTCCACTGCATTGGGGTTGTTATGCGACGGTTTCACACTACGTCAACACTAATATACTTGCTGATTCTGGATCTCCAAACTCAATAATCGTGTCAAAATTATCTCTCAAAATCTGAACGATTTTTGATGTTGGACAATTACCAACCTGAAGATAAATAAACTTGGGTGGATGACCATACAGCAAGCTACGCTGATGAAAGTCAGAATCTTTGGAAACAATCACAAAACCATTTGCTTTTGCGTACTCCCAAATGATGCCATCATCAGCATTCGTAAGTACTAAGGTTTTGACATGCTCAGAACTAGGATACAGATCGATAATCCTGTAAACAATACGGTCTGAAAGATTTTCATCCAAAAGCAGTTTCACAGCGATACCACGAATAATTTCTTCTCACGATCTGCTGCAAAAGCAAGACAAGCTTTGATATCTTCCGAGGTAAGTTCAGAAAAATCTTCCAAAATTTCTGCTTCGGTCATCCCGCCTGCTAAATATTCCAAAATATCGTACACAGTGATTCGCATTCCCCGAATACACGGCTTGCCACTGCGCTTCCCAGGCTCAATCGTAATAATGTTTTGATAGTCCATATAAAGGCATGAGAGAAAAACGTTTACTTAAGTATTATATCGAGAACTCTAGCTCCCCAGAGCTAGAGGAGACTTCTAGAGCTTATCTGCAATGTGCTGAGCAGCCTCCGCCGAAGTCCGCACCGGGATGATTTCAAAATGACCGAGATCGCTCCAAGCTGCGATCCAAACCTCAAACAAGGCGCGGTCATCTGTTCGCATGAGTTGAAAGCACCGAAAATAGTCTAAATCTACCCAACTGTCTACATATTCAAGACCGGGTGGCAACTGACGACCATCATCGCGGGCACGACGGTAAATATCAACAGCCGCTCCTGCATTGAAATATTCGATGACCATATAAAGCATTGATTTCAACCTCAGCACTACTTCGTTAACTTAACGCGCTGATTCTCAATAGTCTCACAGATTGGCTCTAAACATCGCCACAACCGACAACGCAAGCCGCATAACGATTGAGTTCAGCGGCGGCTAGTAACTTTTGCATCAACACCAACCATCTTTATTCCGCCGCTGCAACGATTTGTTATCCCGTTGCTACGCAATTAATTTCAATATCATCTCTTCGTCCTTCTAGCTTTTTTGATAGTACTTCTCAGAGTATTCTCTCTTCAAGGATTCAACATCAAGTTTATGGAAAGCTAATAATTCTTGCATCTTGGAGTCACTAATTTCATTGAGTGAGTAATCCTTAAGCTCCTTGAAGAAGGACTTAACGCAGTCTCTCAAAGATTTGAGTTTTCCTTTTCTCATGATTTCAACTTCATGAGTAAAGCCTCCTTGCTTTGAAACTTTTTTTGTTGGAATGATGAGAATTCGTTTCACTTTATCCGTCTTATACTCTTGCTCAAACCAAGCACAATGATTATTCATTTGTCCTGTTTCAGTTTTAGTTATTTCGCCGCGTGAATCCTCAACTTCACTTTTACATTCAAACATGAAATATTCATCGGCTGAAACACACCAAAGATTGTCAGAGCCTTTCTTAAATTCCTTATCTGGTCTTTGGCTTAAGAAACCGATCGCGTAACCTAAATCTTGAAGTGCCTTTTCAAATTTTTCTGAAGGTTGACCGAAACTTAAGTTTTCAAGTATGTCGTTTACATCCATTAAAAGTTCTTCACTCTTTCCATCCGTCGTCTCTTTTTATTAAACATTGATTGATTAGCTCAAGTATTACCTTCGTATAATCATTGTCGATCTTCAAATCTTCTTCTTTTGCCATCTCAGACACTTCTCGCCCGATGTCTATCTGATTCCTTGTTTGAGATGAGAAAAACTTATTTGAACTAGCACTTTTAAGAAACTTTACCAGATCATCTCCAATGATAAGAATAACACTGTAGTCCTTCTCACCTCTTACGCTTCTGCCAAGACCTTGTTCTATCTTCTGAGCAGCCCTAATATTTGTTAAGTCGCTGTTCGATCTACATTCTTCTTCATACCTCTCAGTTAATGACTCTGAATATGGCATAGAGTCAATAATAAGAAGCCTACAAGAATCATCTGGAAGATCAATCCCATCGTAGCGGTTGACAACCACCAATGTATTACTATATTCGCCTGCCTTAAGCTTGCTGACTTCTTCAAAGATATTTTCACTTTTAGCAACTACAGAACCTTGATTCTGATATACCTTTGCTTTATTAAAGCTAGAGGTAATTGCTACTAAACCTGCTTTTCGACTGGAATTTGGCTTTGAAAATCTGACAATAATGGAATCTCTATTTAACTCCTCATGGATGAGTGAAGGAATCAAGATCATTTTTTCTCCCGACCACCTTTCTTGCTCGGGAGTAAGCGGATTAGTTATAGATTGAATATTTAATCCAAGCCCCTTTAGAAAGAAAGAATCATTTTGTGTAGTTGCTGACATTAAAATTCTATGTTCAGCCTTGCTAAAAGTATTAAACTGATTTACTGGACTAAAATACGTTGAGATTTCTAATTCTTTTCCACTAAAGAAGCATTGGCAATTATCGATGCTGTCTTTGATCAAATCCCAAGTGAACATCACTTTTGTATCATCTGCATGTTCAAGAAGAATTTGTACAACTTCCGACTTTTTATCTTGCCAATTCCAGTAGGGCACTGGCAGAAAAGTTGTGTTTTCGCCACTTTTTATCTCAAAAAAGCTACCTTCGCCTTGCTCCCTTAGATCGTCTTCAAACAATTGAAGCAACCGTTGGTAGAGAATATGAGAATTACCCACCCTTATTTTGAAAGATTCATTTATGAAATCTATACAAGCGTGTGAATCATCCAAAATAATTGTGTTTACTTTCGTAAATTTTCCGCCGATCCCAAAAACTGATTTTCCGTTAAAGACCTTCTGAACGTGAGTGATTAATATCTTCTCTGAGTTTAGAAATTGATCGGGTAGGGAATTACTGCCATCAAAAGTTACATATCCAATGCCAAAT
>NZ_PVWF01000011.1 GCF_003003995.1 Pleurocapsa sp. CCALA 161
ACGGGATTAGCTGTTTCCCAATTAGCTAGCTGTACTCCCCAAAAACAAGCTGCTGATCCAGAAACCAGAACGGGTTCAGCAGACGGAAACAGCCAACAAGCCAAGCAAGAACCAGTGAAAATAGGTTTAGTGGCTGCTTTAACAGGGGAATCTGCTTTATCGGGAGAAGCGATTACTCGCGGTTTGAAAGTTGCTATTGATGAAGTGAATGCAGCAGGAGTACTGGGGGGGAAACCTTTAGAATTAGTCAGTCGTGATGATGAATCCGACCCCGCTAAAGGAGTTGCTGCTGCTAGAGAACTGATCGAACAAGAGGATGTGGCAGTAGTTTTTGGCGGACTTGATTCTCCTGTATCTTTGGCAATGCTGCCTGTGTTTCATGAATTAACTACTCCTTATATGGGAGTTTGGGCAGCAGCCACAAATATTACCCAAAATGATTTCCAACCCAACTATGCCTTCCGCGTTTCGGCAAATGATAACTTAGTCGATAAATTTTTACTACAACATGCCCAAGATAAGTATCAAGTCAGTAAAGTTGGCTTAATACTAATTAACAATCCCTGGGGAGAGTCCAATCAAAAGGGCTTTGAATTATGGTCGAAAGCATTTAAAATTCAAATTTCTGGCATCGAAAAATTTAATGAAGAAGATACCGATGTTACCCCACAGCTTACTAGACTAAAAAACTCTGGTGCGGAGGCGTTGATGTTGGTTGCCAATGCTGCTCCTGCTGCTCAGGTAATGCGATCGCTGACTCGGATTAATTGGGACGTGCCGATTGTTTCTCACTGGGGTATTTCTGGAGGACGTTTCCCCGAATTAGCTGGAGATCTTGCTAGTCAAGTTGAATTTGTGCAAACCTATAGCTTTTTTGGTCCTCAATCGCCGACGGGTCAAAAAGTTCTTCAAGCATTAAATAATAAATTCCAACTAAAAGAGCCGAGTGAAATTCTCGCTCCTATAGGGACGGCCAACGCTTATGATGCTCTAATGTTGACGGCTAAAGCGATCGAGCAAGCTGGTTCTACTGAAGGTGCAAAACTACAAGCTGCTTTTGAGAATCTGCCTCAATATAAAGGTTTGATTAAAACTTATGATAAACCCTTCACAGCAGATAATCACGATGCTCTAACCGAAGATGATTACATCATGGTGCATTGGCAGGGGAATAAAATCGTTCCCGTTGAACAGAAAAGCTACAGTCATTCCAAATAAAAACATACGATATCGTAGGGGAGAAGGGGCGATCGCCCCTATGATTAATCTGCGGTAAAACTTAATCAACTTCGGTTTTTGAGTGACTTAAAATTGAGTCTAAGTGTATTTTCAGATAAGCTTAGTAAAACCAAATAATCATTAACTATCTCAGATGTACTTCAAAAAAATTTACCGTTTGATTACGACGATCGCGATCGCCATCTTTTTAATTTCCCAGTCTAATATTCGTGCGGCAAATGCCTCTGAGCATGGGACAAGCATTACTAAGACTAGTCAAAGATTATCTCCCCACCACACCCTAGTTGCTCAAGCCTCAACTGGGGAGTTTACCCTACCGCCTTTGCCCTATAGTTATGATGCTTTAGATGAGTATATCGACACTGAAACAATGACTTTGCACCATGATAAACATCATGCTGCTTATGTCAAAAATCTCAATGAAGCGATCGCCCTCTATCCTGATCTCCAAGGGCAATCAATCGAGGATCTGTTGCTCAATCTGGATACTCTCCCAGAAGATATCATGACTACTGTACAAAACAATGGTGGTGGTCATGCCAATCACACTATGTTTTGGTCAATTATGACTCCTGACAGCAACGGTAAACCGACTGGTGAAATTGCTGCGGCAATTGATTCCGCTTTTGGTGACTTTGCTACTTTCCAAACTGAATTTAATGATGCGGGTAAAAAACGCTTTGGTAGTGGTTGGGCTTGGCTAGTAATGAACGATCGCAAAGAACTGGAAGTTACCAGTACTGCTAATCAAGATAGCCCGCTGATGGAAAATCAGTACCCGATTATGGGTAATGATGTTTGGGAACATGCTTACTATCTTAAATATCGCAATAAGAGAGAAGACTATTTAAGCTCATGGTGGAATGTGGTTAATTGGGATGAAGTAAACAACCGATTTAAAGCAGCTAATAGTTTTTTTGAATAAATAGTTTGAGCAGACAAAAAATTGCTTATTTCCCCCAATTTTTGGGGGCCAAGGCGATTAAGTATTTAAGATTAACTATTTAAGTTTTTGGAAGTTTTTGATTCCACCTAAGAATTCATCCGTCATCAGATTCCAGACAGTACGGTTTTCATTGATTCTGACGTTGGCTTGAACCTCCATCCCTGGGCGGATATATTTCTTCTCTCCTTCGACCATCAGGTAATCTTGATCTAGCTTAACCTTGACAGCATAGCGGAAGAAATCATAGGGTGGTTCGGGTGCAAGTGAACTGGCGCTAATAAATTGAACTTTGCCATCAATACCACCATACTCGCCGAAGTCAAAAGCACTAATGCGCACATCAACTGGCATCCCTTTTTCCACAAAACCAATTTTGTCAGTCGTCACAAACACTTCTGCCACTAAGTCTTCTGTCGGCACAATTTGCAAGACTGGTTTAGCTGCTTGACCAGAGGGAGGAACATAGCCAGGATAAGCAGTCAGATCGAACACATCTCCAGTAACAGGAGCGACAATAGTTTGATATCTCAAGTTTTGCTCTGCCCCTGCAACTTGACTATTAATTTCCGCAATCTGCTTCTCGTTTTCGACGATGGTTTTATTTAGTTGACTATCAATTTCCGAGAGTTGAATGCGGTTAGCTGCTCGTCTATCATAAAGGTCTTTAGTAGATACTGAAGTAGTATTACTCAACTGTTCTCTTGCCTGAGAGATATCTAAAGATAATCTTTCTCCTTCTTGTATTAAACGATTAATTTCTGCTTGTAAAGTGGTTATATCCTGTTGCTGACGCTCTCGTTCTAGATTGCCCTGTTTCATTGCGTTTACCATTGAAGCATTGCGATCGTTGATTCTTTGCCTTTGTTGATCGACCTGAAGTTTAGCAATACCACCTTCTTTATAAACGGGGAGAATTGAGGCTAAGGTTTGTTGTTCAATTTTAAGACTCTCTTCAGCCTGTGTTCTAGACTCCTGATTACGGTTAATAATTTCGGTTAAATTCTGTCTGCCAGTTGCCAACTGCGCTCTGGTATCTTGAAGCTGAATTTCATTTTGTTCTAGCTGTTTTTCTAGCTGTTCTACCTCCAATTCAGCGGAGGCGGTGCGTTCACTCAAGTCAGATCTAGAAGCCTGTAAGCGCTTGAGTTGATCGGGATTAAAGTTACCTCCAGAACCGTTTAAAAGATTATCAAACAAGGCATTTTCTTCGTTCAATTCGGCTCGGTTGCGAGACAATGAAGCTACTTCTGGAGCAATTTTTAAAGCGGCAACTGTGCTACTAAGATTGTTAGCATTAACCTTACCAGCTAGCAAAGCTCGATAAAATTTATTCTCCTGTTTTAAAGTATTCCGTACCTGAGTTAAAGAATTTACCTGGGCTTTAGAAGTGGTGGTGTCTAAAACCATCAAAACATCACCTTCCTCAACGCGATCGCCCTCTTCGACTCGAACATCTTTAACGACACCGTTGGTGGGAACTTGAATCTCCTGAGTTTTGCTTATGGGTTGGATCATTCCTTGAGCGGGAATTACCTGCTCGATCTTGGCAAATTTAGCCCAGATGAGCGTAAATGCCGTTACTCCCATGATGCAGGCCATCGTCAGTCTCGACCATCTAGGAGAAGGGCGCAGCATCACCGTCTGCTCAAATTTGCGCATTTCTATCGATGCTGGTTTACGCTTGACCAAGGCAGCATCATCGCTGTTGACTCTGCTCGTAACTAGTTGTCCAGGGGGATAAGATTTTGCTGGCGCTGGCGCTGTTGTGTCGGCAATACGCGTAGCCAGAGGAGACATAATCGGCAGTTTTTCTACTTCTTCTGCCTGTGGTAAAGATAAATTTCGATAAATTCCTGGTCCAATTTGCGCATAGCCACGATGAATCGATCTAATTGCGTCAGTTAATTCTTTCGCTGGCGTACCCTTGAGCAAGTAACCCATTGCTCCAGAATTAAGGGATTTAGCTACATATTCCTGATTATCAAAAGTACTAAGCACCAGCACCTTAACATCTGAAAACTTTTGACAAATTATTTTCGTGGCATCCACCCCGCTCAGCCCTGGCATTTCCATGTCCATCAGAACTACTTCTGGACTCAAAGATTCTACCTGCTTAAGAGCCTGTTCTCCATTTTCAGCAACCCCAACTATCTCAAGATCGCTTTCTGTTTTGATTAAAGCTTTTAATCCTTCCCGAATCATTTTTTGATCGTCTACGATTAAAATACGAATCTGGGAATTTAAAGAATGAGTCAGATCGTTATTTGGGGAACTTTTGATTCCTGGATCAAAGGACAAATTACTAACCGATGGGTAATTACCATTGCCATTGCTGGATGAATTCATGATTTAAATATTTAGTAACTGCTTCAAATATTAGGTTGTGAGCTAGCTTCTGCAAGAAGCATTAGAATTATGGTTAATTAGGTTTTAGAGAATATCCATAAGCATTTTGAATTATTTTTAACAAAACCATAATTAAGGTTAGCTGAACATAAGAGTGATTGTGTACATGATTAAACATTAATAACCGATCTATTTGCGGTTAGAAAGATTTCGCCTTAGTAAGAAGTTGGCGATCGCTAGAAGATAAGACATCATCAAGTCTTAATTATCTATATTGCTACTGTTAAATCTTGGATTTTCAAGCCTTCTCCTTTAATTAGTTACTACTATAATGCTGAAACAGCTAACTATATTATTCCCACCACTACGGGATTATGATTCAAAAACCTATAATAAGATAAATTTTCATGTTTATAATTTATGACTACAGCCAAATCAACTAGTCAAAGTTCCGACAAAGCCCTGGAATCTATGAGGAAATTTGCCGAAAAATACGCCCAACGCACAGATACTTACTTTTGCAGCAATTTATCGGTTACTGCTGCGGTAATCAAGGGATTAGCTGAACATAAGCAGGAATTTGGTTCTCCACTTTGCCCTTGTCGCCACTATCAAGACAAGGCAGCAGAAGTTAAAAAAGCTTACTGGAATTGTCCCTGTGTACCAATGCGAGAAGAGAAGAAATGTCATTGTCTGCTGTTTTTGACCCCAGACAACGCCTTCGCCAGCAATACCCAATCTATCACAACTGAGGAAATTACTCAGCTTTGTAGTGAAATGGAGTAATTAGTAAACGCGCGAATTAAAGCTATAGCTTAAAGCTTTTATAAGTAAATTTGAAACAAACCAATTCACACTGAGTATGCTTTATGGTTGCTTCTCCTGAATTTGAACAAGGAATTGCTGAATTTAACCAACAGCAGTTTTACGCCTGTCACGATACTTTAGAAGCAATTTGGGTTGATGCTCCTGAAACAGACAAGCGTTTTTATCAGGGGATATTACAAGTAGCGGTAGGTTGCTATCATCTCAGCAACGATAATTTACGTGGAGCTATTATCCTTTTAGGGGAGGCGGTAAGAAGACTATGTGACTACCAGCCAGATTATCAAGAAGTTGATGTCGAACAGCTATTAGCACAGTCTGTTACTCTACTCCAGACACTCCAGCAACTTCCTCCAGAACAAACTAGTGAATTTTGGCAGCAGCTATTGCAAAAGCAGTCGCCAACAATGAAAGAGCAGGATGCTGATCTTGCAGATTTAGTTGCTAGTTGCCAACTGCCCTATATCAATAGAGTATTAGATTAATTAATTTAATTCGTCTTACTTTTAAAAGATAAGCAATTGAAATAAATTAGGACATCTCTTAATCTTTTTGCCTCTTTGCGCCTCGGCGCGAGATAATTGCTTATAGTTTTACCCTTTACTGCGACTGCTATACCTATGACAGATACTATTTTTGGCAAAATTATCCGTCGCGAAATTCCTGCCGATATTGTCTACGAAGATGATTTAGCTCTAGCCTTTAGGGATGTTAATCCTCAAGCCCCAACCCATATTTTAATTATTCCTAAAAAGCCTATTGTTCGCCTATCAGAATCGTCTCAAGCAGATACTGCGCTAATGGGACACTTGCTAATGACTGTCAAAAAGGTTGCTGAACAGGAAAATCTGAGCAACGGCTATCGAGTTGTGATTAATAATGGTACACACGGCGGACAGACTGTAGATCACCTGCATCTTCATCTGCTTGGCGATCGCTTTATGGGTTGGCCACCAGGATAAGAACGCTGTTAAATATAATTAGACACCTGGGTCTAAAAGCTGTACTGTCGTGGCTTGAGGTCCCATTTCGCCCATAGTTTCTTTATATCTTACTCCGCTACCTACGGTTAAGCGCTCAAAATCATTGTTAGTTACGCTGTTACGATGAAAGTAAATTTCTTTTCCTGTACTAATTTCCTGAATAAAACCATACCCCTGTTCGGCAAATAGCTTGGTTACCATGGCGCTCACCTGCTGTTCTGGGTGTATTTTTCTTTCTCCTTTTTGTTCAGTAGTGATACTAATCAATTGACGACGTGCTGCTTCAAAAGCATCACGAATTACTGTTTTTAAAGGAAGATATTGTTTGCCTACATCGGGGCTTTTTACTACTGCGAGTTCACGACCATGAGGAATAGTAATATCAATACTGACTCGATAAGGTGAGCCACTGCTAGGGTGATCGTTGTCTTTTTCAATGACTACATGGCAGCTATTCATATAGTCACAAAACTGTTCTAATTTGGCAATCTTTTCTTCAACCAAACTTTGAATTGCAGCGGTTTTTTCTAAGTGACGATAAGTTATTTCTGGCTTGATTTTCATGAATCTTAATTATGCTGAATATGTTAAATGATTTTTTCAGTAATAGTAAATGCAAGGCAGATAGTTTTTAATTGCTTATAGGGGAAAATTATGATCCATATTATACATTTATGGATTTTCATACATCTGTCTTTAGAAATAGACTAAACCGCATCTAGTTAAAAGTGCTTAAAACTGCGTGGAATAAGCTGGGGAGATTCATAGTTTTTTAGCTAACTATTTTCAGTAACGAGTTTTGCAATCAAAACTCTTATTTTTAATTGGATGGGATTGAATCTTCACTACAGTAATTTAAACTCTATTAGAGCATTTATTATTAATTCAAATACACATACTTAGATAGATGTTTAAGTAATAGTAATTATAGTAAATAAAGAGAATTCAAAGTATCTTTATAACTAATTAATAATGGAAACATTAGCAAGATTTGGCTATGCTGCCAAGGGTTTTGTTTATGGAGCGATCGCTATTTTGGCATTACTAGCTGCATTTAGCATCGGTGGCAAAACGACTAATACGACTGGAGCTTTACAGACAATCTCTCAGCAATCTTTTGGTAAACTCTTGTTGATCTTGATCGCTATCGGTTTAGTAGGATATGTGCTGTGGCTTTTAATTCAGGCTATTAAAGATCCTGAACATCAAGGAACTGACGCCAAGGGTATATTTTCTCGTTTAGGCTATGCTTTGACTGCCACAGCATATATGGGAGTAGCTAGCAATGCTGCATTACTAGCTTTTGGTTCTAGCAAGAGCGCAGGAGGAAATAGTTCTCAACAAGATTGGACAGCGACTTTGATGCAGCAGCCTTTAGGTAGATGGATCGTGGGATTGGGGGGAGCGCTAGTTATGGGTATTGGCTGTTATCGAATTTATCAAGCTTACAAAACTAAATTTCGTCAGGAATTAAATCTTAGCCAACTCGACTCACAACAGAAAAGCTGGTTGGTGAATATTAGTCGCTTCGGCATAGCTGCTAGAGGCGTGGTATTTATTATGATTGGCTTTTTTGTTTTACAGGCTGCTCATCAATATAATCCCCAGAAAGTTCAAGGATTAGACGGCGTGCTTTATACTTTAACTCAACAACCTTTTGGTAAAGCTCTGCTGGCTTTAATGGCTTTTGGACTGTTATCCTACGCTATATATCTGCTGCTACAGGCTCGTTTTCGCCGAATTAAAATCAACTAAAATTAATCCCGCCAATAAAAACTATTTATTGCTCACTGTACACTCTTGCTCTTTTTAGCTTTGTTTTTTTATTTATGCAACAATGCCGGGGAAATGTTTGAAATTTCGGTAATCCCAACCTCTGTAATGCTGCAAGACTGCTAGAGAAAGCGCTAGGGTAAGTGAACATAAAATACAAGCGACAATTATCTATTTACATGACAGACGCAACTATTACCAAAAATCCTTTACTAATTGGTAAGGGACTGCCACCTTTTGATCAAATCAAAGCAGAACAGGTTGTTCCTGCTATAAATCAACTGTTACAGGAGTTAGACGAGGGGGTTAGCAAACTCGAAGAGAATGTTACACCTACCTGGTCTGGTTTAGTAGAACCTCTCACTGAATTGGAAGAGGGTTTAAGCTGGAGTTGGGGGATTGTAGGACATCTGATGGGGGTCAAAAATAGTCCTGAGTTGCGAGAAGCTTATGAGCAGATGCAGCCAGAGATCATCAAGTTTTATAATAAGTTAACCCAAAGTAAGCCTTTATACGAAGCATTTAAAGGAATCAAAGAAAGTACAGAATGGGAGAGATTAGAACCTGCACAAAAACGGATTGTCGAGTCTTCCATTCAAGATTTCGAACTATCTGGAGTTGGTTTAACAGGAGAAGCTAGAGATAGATTTAATCAAATTCAGCTTGAGTTGGCGGAATTATCCACTAAGTTTTCTAATAATGTTTTAGATGCTACTAAGGCTTTTAAACTAAAATTGACAGATAAAAAGGACGTAGAAGGTTTACCTCCGAGTGCTTTAGGCTTGATGGCGCAAACAGCTAAGGCAGAAGGTAATGAAGACGCTACTCTAGAAAATGGTCCTTGGGTGGTCACTTTAGATTATCCTAGCTATGTTCCTTATCTTAAATATGCTACTAATCAGGAACTACGGGAAAAACTTTATAAGGCATTTGTTTCGCGTGCTGCTGATGGTGACTTTGATAATCGAGGCAATATCGATCGCATTTTAGCCTTAAGAAAAGAGAAGGCGAATATTTTGGGTTTTGCTAACTTTGCTGAATTAAGTCTAGCGAAAAAGATGGCAACGGACGTAGCAGCGGTGCAGCAACTACAAGAAGATCTGCGGGGTGCTAGCTATGATGCAGCAATTAAGGAGTTTGAGGAACTAAAAACCTTTGCAGGACAAGAAAATCTCAAGCATTGGGATGTAAGTTATTGGGCAGAAAAGCAACGGGAAGCTAAATTTGACTTTAATGAGGAAGAATTACGCCCTTACTTCTCTCTCCCTAAAGTTTTAGACGGTTTATTCAGTTTGGCTAACCGTATCTTTGGCGTAACTATTAAGGCTGCCGATGGACAAGTATCTGTATGGCATGAAGATGTGCGCTATTTTCAAATAGCGGATGAAAATGGGCAAGAAATTGCCTTTTTCTATCTCGATCCCTATTCTCGTCCCGCCGAAAAACGTGGTGGTGCTTGGATGAATGACTGTATCGGGCGAGCCAAAATAACTAGAGAAGGTAAGACAGAAACTCGTTTACCTGTGGCATATCTCACCTGTAACCAAACACCCCCTGTCGACGATAAGCCTAGCTTAATGACCTTTGGGGAGGTAACTACCCTCTTTCATGAATTTGGGCATGGTTTACAGCATATGTTGACTACCATCGATTATCCTGGTGCAGCAGGGATTAATAATGTGGAATGGGATGCAGTCGAGTTACCTAGTCAGTTTATGGAAAACTGGTGTTATGATCGCGCAACTCTTTTTGGGATGGCAAAACACTATCAAACTGGTGAAACTCTTCCAGAAGAGTATTATCAAAAGTTAGTCGCAGCGAAAAACTATATGAGTGGGTCAGGAATGCTACGCCAACTACATTTTGGGATGTTAGACATGGAACTTCATTCTAATTATCAGCCAGGAGGAGCAGAAACTCCTAATGATGTGCGCGATCGCTTGGCCAAAACTACTAGCGTCCTACAGCCTATTCCTGAAGATAATTTCCTCTGCTCTTTTGGACATATTTTTGCTGGGGGATATGCCGCAGGATACTATAGCTATAAGTGGGCTGAAGTTCTTAGTGCCGATGCCTTTGCTGCTTTTGAAGAAGCTGGTTTGGAAGATGAAGCAGCCGTGCAGACTGTCGGTAAACGCTTCAAGGATACTGTATTATCTCTTGGTGGTAGCTTACACCCAATGGACGTATTTCAGTCATTTCGAGGTAGAGAACCCAAAACTGAACCTCTATTGAGACATAGTGGTTTGTTAGAAGCTGCTTAAATGGCTTTTTGAAACAATTTATATTTTAATTAATCGCAAATCCATTCCTGACATACTTTTATAGTTGGGGATGGATTTTTCTGAGGAATTTATCTGAAGAGATGAGAATTCCAGATTAAATTTCCTATAAATTTCTACTTTTAAATTCAGTTAAGATCGAACAAACAGCAAATATGCAAGTACCTAAAATGATGACGACAGCTACAGCAAGTACAGCAACAACAGAACAGTTAAAAAGCGCAGTCGCAACTTATCAAGATCAAGTAGACTATTTAGAAATTCGCGTGGAACAAAGTGAATCCACAAGGCTTTCTTTTCGCGGCAAACAGTTAGACTCGGTAGATCGTAGTTTTTCTTTAGGAGGGGGCATTCGCGCCTGCCATAAGGGAGGCTGGAGTTTTGTTACTTTTAACGGTTTGCACGAGCTTAACGCAAGAATTGAAGAGGCGATTTCACAAGCAAAGTTGGTGGGTAAAGAAGAGACACAGCTAGCCACTGTTGAACCGATTGAAGACTATGTTCCCGAAGAGATTAAACGCGATCCGCGTACGGTGTCCCTCAAAGATAAGCGTGAATTATTGGAAGCTTATAACGAGATCTTGCTTAATTTTGACCCACGTATCCAAACTACTATGGCGAGTATTGGCGATCGCTTTGCGACCAAAACCTTAATTAACTCTACTGGTAGCTGTATTGTGCAAGAGAGGCTGGATATCAACGGGCGATTTGCAGCGATCGCCAAAGGAGAGGATGGAGTTGTCCGTCAGGGTTTTGAATCGGTTCATTCGCGTAATGATTTTGATGCTCTAGTGGGGATTGAAGATCGGGTTAAAGGTGCAGCCGAAAGAGCAGTGAGACAGTTAGAAGCGAAATCTGTCAAAGGTGGTCAATATACAGTAATTCTCGATCCCTATCTTGCTGGAGTGTTTATTCACGAGGCTTTTGGACACCTTTCTGAGGCTGATTTTGTCTATGAAAACCCCAAGATGCAAGAATTATTAACTCTGGGTAAACCGATGGGCATTAAACAGTTAAACGTAGTTGATGATGCCACGATGGAAAATCTGCCTGGATCGATGAAGTATGATGATGAAGGAGTACCTGGACAACGCAAGTATTTAATTAAAAACGGTGTCTTAACTGAAAGATTACACTCCCGTGAGACAGCAGGCAAGATGGCTGAAGCACCTACGGGGAACGCTAGAGCAATTCGGGCTAACTATCCTCCCATTGTACGGATGACTAATACAGCGATCGAACCTGGGGATACTTCTCTAGAAGAGATGTTTGCAGGAATCGAAGAAGGGGTATATGCCGTCAGAATGCTGGGAGGACAAACTAATGGGGAAATGTTTACCTTTGCAGCAGCCGAAGGCTATATGATCCGTAATGGCAAAATTGCTGAACCTGTCAGTGACGTAACTTTATCAGGTAATGTCTTTCAAACTCTCCAGGACATAGATGCAATCAGTAGCGACACTCTCTATACCAATGGGGGGTGCGGTAAAGGGGGACAAATGCCTTTGCCTGTTAGTGTTGGTGGCCCTCATATTCGCATCAGAAATGTTGTGGTCGGTGGCAGATAAAAAATATTATATTTAACTTAAGTTCGGGTTAAGAAAGTAGAGCTACTGTTTAACTCGAACTGAGGTTAAGTATTTTCTCTCAATAACTCTTCACCTAAAAACTCTCTAATCTCTTTGTCTCGTAATAAGCAGCTATCTTCGACTTGATGACATAATTCTTTTTCCCCTGACTCAGATAATGCTGCTGCAACTAAGTATTTTCTTGCCGATTGAGATCTTAACTGTTTTACTTCTTGTTCTAAAGACTCGATGCGATCGACTAAAGTACGAATTACCGCTGCTTCTGAATCGGGTAGATTACCGTGTTCTAAAGGATCTACTTTTACCCCCGAACGGTAAATTACTCTGCCTGGAATACCCACTACCGTGCAGTTAGAAGGCACATCGCGCAATACGACCGAACCTGCGCCGATACGCACATCATTCCCAATTTGGATATTGCCTAAAACTTTTGCCCCACCGCCAATAACAACATTTTCTCCCAAGGTTGGATGACGTTTACCTAGTTCTTTGCCTGTTCCGCCTAAAGTAACTCCCTGATAAATTAAGCAGTAGTCGCCGATAATTGCAGTCTCACCAATCACCACCCCCATGCCATGGTCAATAAAGACCCCTTGACCAATTTGCGCTCCTGGGTGAATTTCAATGCCTGTCAAAAAACGAGCCAGATGAGAAATAAAGCGCGGAAAAAAAGGAATACCAATTTTATACAGCCAATGGGCAATACGATGGAAAGATAAAGCCTGTAAACCAGGATAACAAACTAAAACCTCAAGCCAGTTGCGGGCTGCGGGGTCGCGCTCAAAAATGATGCGAAAGTCAGCGACTAGTGAGGAAAGCATCAGTTATTATCCTTTATTTGATTAATGTTTAAGATGAACGAAACTATTCTATCTTTTTCACGGCGTTTGTGATCTCTATAATTTGGTGTAATATCACACCAGTTTTAATTTATTTATGCCCACGTCAACTAAAGCGTTTTTAAAACTTCTGCCTGTTGAATCAGCCATTTTTCTCCTTGGCGAATCAATTGATAACGCACTAACAGTTTGTCGTCATAGGATTCAGCGTTATTTAGCTGACCCGACTGATAATGTTGGGCGGTTTCTTTTATTTCTGCTTCCGCCGTTGCTTTGTTTTGATTATTAGGGTCTATTTTGGCCGAGCGCATGACTAGAGAATGTTCATACTCTCGATAGATATTTTCTTGTTGATATATCTTTGCGCTTGCTCGCCAGGTAGTTAAAAGTGGCTCTGCTAAAATGCTGTTTAAGCGATCGATTTGATGCTCCTTGCCGAAAGCCGCCGATTTGCTGCTTAACCAGGCTTGAATTGCCTGCTGAGATTGCTGAGTTAAGGTTAACTGAGGAGCGGGTTTTTTCGTGACAGATTGAGTCTTTTGTGGCGGAATTTCTACCGAGGGTTGGTTAAGCGCGATCGCCAATTCTTCCTGGCTAGCTGTTTTGTTGGCTGGAGACAGAAACAGCTTCATCCCTAAATAGCTAACTGTGCCAATGCCTAAAATCAAGCTGATGATAAATAGCCAGCCTTGCCAAATTGTTCTAGGACTGCGTTTTTTCTGACCAGCTTTTTTGCCCCTAGCTTTTTTCTGCGCCTTGTGGATGACAGATTCTGGTACTGCTCTGGTGTTTTTAGGCTCTAAAGGCAATAACAGAGATTTTTTGGGACTAGATTGATGAGTAGTTTGAGCCGAAATTGGTTCACCAGGCTTAAATCCTGAAAAAGCAGCAGCTTGCTCTCGTTCCATCGTGGCAGTAGCAGAACTCTGGTGATTAGCGCTAGATCCTCCCAGTTCTTTCGCAACAAACTCAACTTGGGCAGCACTGACGGTTGACTTTTCTCCAGAAAATAAATTACGCCATAAAGCCCTAATTTTTGAATTTGCATCTGTCTTCCTTTTCGCTCTTGGTTGGGACACCCCTTCTCGGTTGAGAGCGTTTTCTGCCATGGTAGGTGGAGCTAACTGTTCTACATAGGCTTGAACTTGTGGATCGGCAAAATATTCTTTGAGGGTTAGCTCAATAGGTGCTAGATCGACAAATTGTGCCAAAACATCTTGTAAGAGCCACTGTTGAGCATAAAAGCATAATCCTGGTAACAAATCCGAACTATCTTCTGAATTGTCTATAGCGTGCTGCTGCACCTGTTGGAGTTGACTAGGATCGGCAGAATTTTTTAGTTGATTAATTGCTTTTTCGATATGTCCCAACAATAAAGCGGCGATCGCCTGTTCCCAGCTAACATCCTGTTTTTCACTAAGATAATCCAATTTTCTCTGGGCGCGGGAAACTAGTTCTGGTCTTTTGAGACTAAATCCTCGTCCTAATAAGGCATAAACTGACAAGTAATTAGCGATCGCCGATTGTGACTGACTTTTATTATCAAACAGCTCTTGTTGTTCGTCAGAAGTTAGATATGTTCTTAGCTGCTGGATAAAACATAAAAACTGATCGAAATTTAGACCAGAGCGATCTTCTCCTTTCCCCTCAATTCCCTGACGCTGAATTAACATCGACTGCAACAATTTCAGCCCTTCTGTCCTAGCGGCTGACTTGCCAGGATTGCGCGAAATTAATTCTAAAACTCTGTAGGGACGAAGTTTACATAAATCTTGTTCTAATTCTGTCTGCAAGTGGGGAAACAAGCTTTTTTGGTGGAGTAGCTCGATTCCCAATTGACTCGACAAAGCTGCACTTTCATATTCCCGACGATGCCACTGCTCTCTGCCCAACTCCATATAGGCTAAAGTCAAAACTAAAATCAAATCTTCTTGAGTCTTGTCGAGAGAAAGCTCACTGGCTCGGTGTTTTTGCTGTTCTAGTTCTCGACGATTAAATTCATCTATTCCCAGCCTGAGAACTGTTTCATACTCCCCCAATTCATGCAAAATCAATAAAGCCCCGACAATTTGGCTTGCGGAAATCTCAATAGTCGGGTTAGCCAAGACAATATTCTCTTCCTCTGGGCTGATCTGAGCGGCTAGATCTGGTTCATCAACTGTTGAGTGATCATCTTTATCTTTAATCGCTTCTGGAGTTGCTGGCTGCATATTCAGCAAAAATTGAGCATCGTAACTAGCTCTTTGTTCTGAATTTGACAACACCTGATAAGAATACTCAATTAGTTGTTGACGAGCTTTAACCGTCTCTTCGCTATATTCACGGCGAGGTTGCTGTAAAAGGCGATCGTGATAAGCTTGTTCCAACTGTGCCGAGTTAGCTTTGACAGGAACACTGAGAATACGGTAGTAGTCGAGGGGGATTCGCACGATGATGATTCCTCTGGACGGCTTTAACATCCTGGTAAGTGACAAATAAGTGAAAGAATAGAAAATATACTTAGCTGAACTCTTTTATTGGGGTTTCAAGGAGATTTCAACAATCTAGTCCAGTTGAACATCCCATGTTGCGCTTTTTGCCAGCATTCTAACTCAAGTTTATTTAAACCACATCAAATAAACAGATTTATTTGAGAAAATACAAACATCTGTAAACTTTGCTGAAAAAATATGAATAAAACACAGCCGAAAATCATTGTAATTGACGATGACCCCACAGGCTCTCAAACAGTACACAGTTGCCTATTACTGATGCAGTGGGATGTGAATACCCTCATGCAAGGTTTACAGGATAGCGCCCCAATTTTCTTTATTCTGAGTAACACCAGAGCAATGAATCCCGAACAAGCCATTGCTACTATCCAGTCAATTTGCCATAATCTCAAAATTGCGATCGCCAAGGCGGAAATTCAAGATTTTTTGGTAGTGAGTCGCTCTGATTCTACTCTCAGAGGACATTATCCTGTTGAAACTGATGTAATTGCTCAAGAATTGGGCGGTTTTGATGCTCATTTTCTCACCCCTGCCTTTTTTGAAGGAGGCAGGATTACCGTCGACCAGACTCACTATCTGCTGATTGACGGGGTTAAAACTCCTGTCGCCGAGACGGAATTCGCCCGCGATTCAGTGTTTGGCTATAGTCATAGCTATCTGCCTGACTATGTTGCTGAAAAAACTCAGGGTAAGATTGCCCCAGAACAGGTAGTTAGATTTTCTTTGTCTGATATTCGTACAGGGAAAATTCGCTCTCGTTTGCTTGAGCTTAAGCATAATCAGTGTGTGGTGGTTGATGGCGAATGTCAAGCGGACTTTGATTTACTAGCAGAGGCAATTTTACAGGCAACGGCTCAGGGCAAACGCTTTCTCTTTCGCTCGGCTGCTAGCTTGCTGACCTCCTTGGCACAATTAGGAAAACAGCCCATTGCTGCCGAAAATATGGCACGTTACCGACCAACGGAGCGACCTGGGGTAGTTTTAGTCGGTTCTCATGTACAAAAAACCACCCAGCAGCTTAATCAGTTGCTCAAAGAACAGGTGGTAGGAATAGAGGTTGATGTGGTGGCTTTACGCGATTGCCCTCAAGCTAAAACAGAGATTCTAGAGTCGGTTTTAGCTGCTGTCGAAAAGGCTTTTGACCAAGATCAAACGGCGGTAATATATACCAGTAGAGCAGAATTAAGTTTTGATGACATACAGCAAAGATTAGAATTTGGCGTAGCCGTTTCTGCTTTATTGATGGAAATAGTTCAGGGTTTACCACCCACCATCAGTTTTTTAATTAGTAAAGGCGGTATTACTTCAAACGATGTTCTTAGTGTTGGTCTAAACTTAACTCAAGCCAGACTTTTAGGGCAGATTCTGCCAGGCTGTTCTGTAATTCGTACCGAACCTACTCATCCTCAATTTCCTAATTTACCAGTAGTTTTATTTCCAGGTAACGTCGGCGATCAACACAGTTTAGTTGCTACTTGGCAACGCTTAACAATTTCGTAATCTTTCATTGACGGAAACTTACGTTAGTATGTGAAGCGTAAAAACAGAAATACTTAGAAAGTAGATATACGTAGATATACGGATGATCAGGATGGTTGCATGACTTTCGAGCCTACTATCTCCCTGGATAAAAACGACGATCAGCCCGATTCGTCTCCTCTCGTCAATCGTTATGCTCAAATTTATTTGAAGCACGATGACGAGCAAATGCTGTTGGTACTGCCCAGTCAAGCAGAAATTAGTGCCGATTTACCTTGGTCAGAAACTTGGCAAGAGCTAAAACATCTGTTACAAACCAAGGAGCAGTCTTGGCAAGTAGGGGCAAATGTGTGCTTGGTTGCCAAAGATCGGCTGCTTGATGCCAGACAGTTACAAACCATTGCCGAAACTCTGGATGATGTAAAACTATCACTTTTGACAGTGAGTACCAATCGGCGGCAAACGGCAGTGGCAGCGGCAACTAGCGGTTATTCCGTCCAGCAACAAGCTGTTGCCCAACCTTTGATTAAAGCAGCGACTGACTCAGAAGAAATTTCTCCTTTAGCAGATCCGCTGTATTTACAAAGTACCGTTCGTTCGGGGGTGGAAATACGTCATCCAGGAACTATTGTCATCTTTGGCGATCTAAATCCAGGTGGAAAAGCGATCGCCGCAGGAGATATCTTGGTTTGGGGTCGTTTGCGAGGAATTGCCCACGCAGGAGCGCAAGGGAATACTCAATGTCGAATTACAGCACTACAGATGGAATTTACCCAGTTGCGGATTGCTGACGCTGTGGCTAGAGCGCCTAAATTAAGACCTAGGCGTTTATCCCCAGAGTTGGCCTTCATGACTACAGAGGGAATCCGTTTAGCCAAAACTTCGGAGTTTGCCAAACACTATGTTTATTCGCCCCCAAATGGCGCATGGATTGATCAAAATCAAGCAAAATAACTACAGCTACACAAATCGTAAACAAGCAATATGAGTCGTATAATTGTTGTTACCTCAGGCAAAGGAGGCGTGGGTAAAACCACTACCACATCTAATTTAGGAGCCGCGATTGCTAAACAGAACCGTTCTGTTGCTTTGATCGATGCTGACTTTGGATTAAGAAATTTAGATCTGTTGCTCGGTTTAGAAGAGCGAGTTGTCTATACGGCGATCGACGTTTTAGCTGGAGAGTGTCGTCTGGCACAGGCTCTAGTCAAAGATAAGCGTCTCAAAGGTTTAGTCTTGCTTCCCGCAGCACAAAATCGCAATAAAGAGTCAGTTCAACCCGAACAAATGAAGAAGATCGCCACTGCCTTGGCGAAGGGTTATGATTATATCTTGATCGATTGTCCCGCAGGTATTGAATTGGGTTTTCGTAACGCCATTTCTGCTGCTAAAGAAGCTTTAATCGTCACAACTCCAGAGGTTGCAGCGGTCAGGGATGCAGATCGCGTAATCGGCTTACTCGAAGCAGAAGGGGTTAACAAAATTAACCTAATTGTTAATCGAGTCAAACCCTGGATGGTTGAGGAAAATAAAATGATGAGCGTCGAAGACGTGCTGGAACTATTAGGCGTGCCATTAATTGGCGTTGTTCCTGATGATGAGAAAGTAATTGTCGCCACCAATAAGGGAGAACCTTTAGTGTTAGGAGAATATGATTCTCTTCCTGCTCAAGCATATCTTAATATAGCTCGGCGTTTAGAAGGCGAAAAAGTACCGTTTCTAGACTTGATGGCGAATCAAGGTAATCTTTTGACTCGTTTACGTCGCATGTTTGGTGGTTAACCAGGCACAACTAACTTGAAATTTTCTCGATACTTTCATGAACAACGCAACCAATTGCGTCTGTTCTTCAAATGTAGACCATGTTAAACATGATTAAAAGGTTGCTGGAAATGCTTTTTCCCTGGAATAATAACACCAACAGTCGAAGTCACGCTAAAAGCCGCTTGAAGCTGATTATTGCTCACGATCGCGCCAGCATTAATCCCGATATGATGGAGGCCATGCGCGAAGAAATCCTCGACGTAGTAGCCCGCTATGTTGAGGTAGATCGCGAGGAAATGGAATTTTCTCTTTGTAACGACCAACGCATGACTTCCTTGACGGCTAATTTACCAATTCGTCAAATTAAGCGCATGGGTGAGCTTAAAGAGCAGATTAAAGAAAATAAATCCATAGATTTACAGCAGATCGAAATTACGGAAATTGAGTTGGAGGCTGAGGTCAAACCCAATAAAACTAACAGTTGACGATAGTTAGAACCTGTTTTTTTATCAAACACAACGTTGGTTAGATTTTGTTTGTCAAGATCTAGCTAGATAGCCAGTAATTCTCAAGCAATTTAGTGGCTGTAACGCTGTGGAAAATTATTATTAATACTTATATTTGGTTATTTTAATGTTGCTAAATACTAAATATATGTTTGCCTGAAAATAATTAAAAATATAGTCTAGTGAATAACTTTATAGTTAAGCATATAGATCAATAGCTTCAGTTCGCTCTGCTCTACCCTCAAATTTGGGGTTGATGGGGCGATATTTTTTAGATCGGTTGTTAACTGGCTCCTTAAACCTGTATTGAAAACAGAAGCTATAACAACAACTAAGTAGCTAGGCATAATTAATTTAAAGACTGATATGAGGTGGTGGAGTAGTGGAGATAGGGGAGTAGGGGAGAAAAATAAGAATCCGTTATTTTATATTTAATTCCACCCAGCTACTTAGTTGTTAATTTCTGACTACATGCGAGCATATGTCTGTTTTTTTCTGCCCACCAAATCAAGTAAAAGTCAAATGATATACTAATAGATCCTCAGCAAGCTCGAAAAAAATTAGCATGGTGGAAAAAACAGCAGGCGTTAAAATAATTAGTGATAATCGTCAGGCTCGTTATCTTTACGAAATACTTGAAACCTACGAAGCGGGGATGGAACTAGTCGGCACAGAAGTTAAATCAATTCGCGCAGGCAAGGTTAATCTTAGAGACGGCTATGCCTTTATTAAAAATGGCGAAGCTTGGTTAAGCAATGTGCATATTTCACCCTACGAAGCAGGAGGCAGTCATTTTAATCATGAGCCTCTAAGAATTCGTAAATTGTTGCTACACCGCAAAGAAATTAATAAACTGATCGGACAGACAGAACAAAAAGGTTTAACTCTTGTTCCTCTCAGGATGTATTTTAAAGGGGGGAGAGTGAAAATTGCCATTGGTTTAGGTAAGGGCAAAAAACTTCACGATAAGCGAGAAACTGCTAAAAAGCGTGATGATCAACGAGATATGGCCAGAGCAATGAAGCGAGAATAAACCTATTTTATCAATGCTGTTGGCTTAAAGATTGTTTTTTGAGATTTAGAGACTTGGGCAATAATTATCTCCCTACTTCCTTATTTTCTATTTTCGTCTTACGAAATTTCCTCAACGCAAGGAACACTGAAGTGCTAGCCCTAAAGGATTTCCTAAAGGTTATATCCGTAGGTGTACCATTTGCGAAGCTTATCCTTTAGGACACCTTCGGATTTCACGTCCTTCGCGTCGCCCGCGCAAAAGAATTTCGCGCTACCTGCTACTTGCTAGATAGATCTTTTCGTTAGCTTTAACCGACTTGAAAAAGTCGACGACGGGGCGAGGATAATCGACTCCTAGCTTGACTCCATAATGGCTCTGTTCGTCTTGAGTCAATTTGTCAGGAGCGCGAACTTTATCCCCAGGCAGAGAAGCTAATTCTGGTAACCAATGCTTAAGATATTCTCCTTGAGGATCATAGTCTTTTGTTTGCTTGGCAATATTAAAATAACGAAAGCCTCGCGCATCGTTGCCTACCCCCGCAGTGTAATTCCAGTTACCCCAGTTGCTACAGACATCGTAATCAATCAGTAGTGACTCAAACCATTCTGCGCCCATACGCCAGTCGATACCCAGATTTTTAGTTAAAAAGCTAGCCACATTTTGTCTACCACGGTTAGACATAAAACCAGTGGCTGCTATTTCTCGCATATTAGCATCAACCAGAGGATAGCCAGTTTTGCCACTGCGCCAAAGATCGAAGCGTTGCCAATCTTGTTTCCAGGGAATTTCAACTCCCCGCATTCCCGCAATCTTAAATACCTGATTACCGTGTTTAGCGACAATAAAGCGAAAAAAGTCGCGCCAGATCAGTTCAAAGATCAGCCAGTAGGTTGAGTCGTTTTTGACTCTTTCTTGCTCATATTTAATCACCTGATCGTTAATATACCGTGGAGAAATACAGCCTAAAGCTAGCCAAGGGGAAAACTTAGAAGAATAATTCGCCCCCAACATCCCGTTGCGAGTTTCTTTATATTCTTGCAAACAATCCTGCTGCCAAAAATATTGATCTAGCCGTTTGATTGCTTCAGTTTCTCCTCCTTTAAATTTTAATACCCCGCGCCGATCAACTTCGGGAATAGATAGACCAAAATCAGCTAGAGTAGGAATTTCTCCTGGTTCAATTTCTGGTAAAGGCGGTAATTGCTTTGGTGCAGTCAAAGACTGATTAATTTGCGACTTTTTCTCTACTTGTTGACGAAAATTGGTATACAACTCTGGAGTTTGTTCAATTTTAAAGGGTAAATCTTCTGGCATGTATAGCGTTGCTTCCCAGTAAGACTTGACCTGAATATTTTTCGCTGATAAAGCCTGCCTAAGCCTTTGCTCAACTCGCTGCTCTTGCGCAGTAACCTCTTGGCTGTAACACACGTAATCTATGTTTAATTGTTCGGCGATCGCTGGTATGATTTCTTCAGGTAAACCTCGACGTACTATTAAATTACTGCCTAATTTCTGGAGCGAAGCACGCAAATCCGTCACAGATTCAATTAAAAACTGAGCCCGATAGTTACCCGTTTTGGGAAATCCAAAGGAAGTCTCGCCAAAATTGCGCTCATCAAAACAGTAGAGGGGAGTAATCTCAGCTTTTTGCTTCACTGCTTCATCTAGCGCCCGAAGATCGTGAACTCTCAAGTCGTTGCGATACCAAATTAAAATTCTTTGAGTCATATCTTTTCTTTATATTTTATATATATTTAAAATATAAAGTAGTATTAATCACGCTCAGAACCACTCAAAGTACTTGCAGGTTAAACTAACTTCAAGAATGAAAGTATAAAAATATAGATATTGACTCGTTAGCTCTCAATTAATCAAATTTTTCTTTTGTGTAAGTCATAACTAAAATCGCGATCGCTAAACTTTAGCTATTAGGAAAACAAAATTGCTCAATATTAATCACGGCTTCTCCGTGGCTGGGAATCCAAGCAGCCCATTCCCAGTTTGATATTTGACAAAGCAGCAAAGCTTCATCGTGACAAAGAGGACTAAATGATTCTGGTTCTAATAGTTGCACCCAAGTATCTGACTGAGGTTGGGGAATCGTTGTTCTTTCTTTTCGATCAAGAGGAACTGAACACCATTGCACTGCTAAATTTTGTTCTCTTAGTTTTTGAATCGTCATAATTCTTTTCTCATTATTTTTCCGCACTCAGATCCACAAACAAAAAAAATTTTCTGTATTTAAAGTTACAAAAATATGCGTATTCTGGTCAAGTTAACGTTTCATAACTTAATCTACCCACGCTTGAAATGACCCCTTAGAAACTGTCAACTCAGCATCTTTATTTCATCATGTGGGAAGGAAGAATGATCTGAGGAAGTAAGGGTCTAAGATCGTCTAAAGAAACTGTGCCATAGGTCATAATGGTTGGCACTTCCACTGTAAAATCTAATAGAGTTCCACTCCTGCCGTGTTTACTCTTGCCTCCATCGATAATTAAAGAAACTTTGTCGCCATAAAATTTGACCGCAAGCTCGGCATCAGTTGCTTGAATGCCTGCAAAAGCAGCAGAAGTTCCCACCATAGGAAAAGGTATTTCCATAACTAGATCGTAGATAAATCGATCTGGACAGGTGACAAAAACATTTTTAAATCCGTTGGTTACCGCCTCGGATAAAGTAGGTTTGGCGCGCATAATCATCGTCACGGGATAGGGAAAATGATTCATCATCTGTAGAGCGGCTCGATCGACTTTCACTACTTGCTCTGCTTTTTCTTTGCGGGTAAATACGCCTAGAGGTTGGGGAGAAGAAAAGGCTTTGATTTGTCTAAGCAGAGTAACAGCCTTTGTATCATTGCCATTAGCGACTAACGCATAGACAGTATCTGTAGGAAGAATGATGACTTCCCCTGCTTTGAGGCGACTCTTTATTTCAGGTATTAAATTTCGATTGAGCTTGAGAACTTTACTATTCATCAGTGGAGATAATTACAGAATTTTATCGGTAACAGTATGTTGGTTGACAAAGTTGATTAGAATCTAAAATTGCAGCTATAGTGCGGTCGCCTCGAGCGGCAAAAGTTCAGTAAGTCATTAAATATTGCTGTATCTTTAGATACTTTATGCATTTTTATCATGATATCATGACTATAAAGCATAAATGCCTATATTTAATGTTGATCGGTGAGGATTCAATATTTCTCGTTTAGGGAGATAATTAAACACCAATCTCTATATAAATAAGCCAGGCTGCAAATTTTTTAGATAAAATGGCTAATCCAACTTCTTTGCGTTGTAGATCATTAAGCCAATGGATGCCAGACAGTACGCCCCAGCTACCCTCCGTAATCGCGAACCTATTTTAAAGATCCTCTCAGAAGTTTTGCCAACCAATAGTAATGTGCTAGAAATTGCTAGTGGAACGGGAGAACATGCCATTTTTTTCGCTTCTGAGTTAAAATCATGTCGATGGATTCCTTCTGACGTTAATTCTTTAGCTACGGACAGTATTGTTGCCTGGAAAAATGCTTGTCCTGTTGATAATTTAGAGTTACCCTTGCTGATTGATGTAACTCAGAAAAATTGGCAACAGCAGGTAAAAAATCACGCTATTAACGCCATCGTTAATATTAACATGATTCATATTGCCCCTTGGCAGGCTTGTTTAGGCTTAATTGAAGGGGTTGGACAAATTTTACCTAATGATGGCATCCTGTATCTTTATGGTCCTTATAAACGTGATGGCGAGCATACTGCCCCAAGCAATGTCAGTTTTGATCGTTCTTTACGCGATCGCAATCCTCTTTGGGGAGTGAGGGATTTAGAAGAAGTGGTTGAGACAGCAACAACGCACAACCTAAAATTGCAGCAAGTTATTTCAATGCCCGCTAATAATTTATCCGTTATCTTTAGTCGCTGAATAGAATATTTCAATTTATCGCCCAATCAGATTTTATGAAGATCAAACTTTTTCTAGCTGACGATCAATATCTCATGTTAGAAGGCATCAAGGCAATTTTAAAACACGAGCCAGAAATAGAGATAGTGGGTACAGCTCAAGATGGTCATAGTGCGATCGATCAAGTGATCAAATTACAGCCCGATCTGGTTTTAATTGATCTTGAAATGCCCAAAATGAACGGCATTGTTGCGACAAAATATATTTGCAAATATATGCCCGATACTAGAGTAATTGTGTTGACCAGTCATAAACAACCGAGTTACATTACACAGGCTTTACAGGCAGGTGCATCAGCATATCTCTTAAAAGATAGTTTAGTTGAAGATCTTAAGCGGACAATTCGTTCTCTGGGTCAGGGTTCTAACTACGTTGAAGCCAAACTATCTGTCAAAACAGTTAAACGCAGACCAATAGTAAGTATGATTAAATATCAAAAAAAGAGCGTTTATCTGCAAAAATATCGTAAAAGTATTTATCAACCAGCCCTCAAAAGCCAACGCTCCAAGCTTCAGCAAAATTCTACCAATACTATCAATATTTTAGTTCGCAATTCAGTCAACCCTGTCATCAATAAGACTAGTTTAGCTCCCATTTTCGATCTTCCTGCAACTCAAGACATTTCCTTGTTCTATCAATCAAAATTTCCAAATAACCGATTTTATAGTCAACCACAATTTAACCGCCAAGCTTATCTTAAAATCATTATGTTAATGCTTATAGCGATCGCCAGCTTTGTCTTATCAATCATTGTCTTTTAAACTTTTTTCAACTTTAAATTTACTTTACTACTTACTTTAAAGGCCACCAATCAACTTTGTCCCTAGTTGCTCCATACACTACCTTTAACTCTTCAGGATTCACTACTGTTACCAAATCGTTTTGCACCTTGTGGGATTTCAACATTCCCGCTTTGGTTAACCCCTTTAGCACCTGTTCTACTGTGCGGTTGTTTAATTGACAAGCCTTAGCAATAACTTCTACTGGCAAATCGAAAACAAACATATTTCCTTGAGGCTGATTACCTAATTCTCTTTCTTGATAAATTAAAGCCCGCAGCAAAGCTGCCACCGCTTGAGGAGGATAAGTACTACAGTTCAGCAGATGATATTGAAACTTTTCCTGTAGCTCAAACATTAATCCATAGCGTTGGCGAAATACTTCGGATTCTTGATGGATTAAGCGGATAGTTTCTAGGGGAATTTTGATTACGTCAGTGGTTTTATAAGCCTCTACCAAGCTAGGAAAAGCGCGAGAAAATTTGCCGTAGCTGAAGGCAAGATTTTGCATTCCAAAACAACTATTGCAGTAGGTAATGGCAATAATGCGGTCTAAGGGAGTGCTACGGACGATAATAGGACCACCATCAATGATTACATAGAGATGCTCCAAACTAGAATCAGGCTTGAATGCTGTATAAACAGGACGACTAGAATAAAGTTTTTCAGCCACAAGCTGCTGGGAGTCAAGATGCTTGGTAATTAGAGCTGAATCTAAATCTTTGAATAAAAAATTATGCTTGATTAAATTTTCTAGGTTATCTGCTGACTCTGAATTTGATGATTGCTGATTAACTTTTTTCATAAAATTGACTACTATCGACCTATTGTCTTAAAAGTTTAAACAACTTTGTGATCATCCTTGAGTAATTCAAAATTTAATTTTAATACATTTGAAATTTTATAATGAGATATCTGCCTGCTGAGGAAAAGCTGCGTAATACTAAACCGCACAAAGTAGGATTAAACAATATAGCTACCAAGAAAAAGACATATGGCGATCGCAACTATTAACCCCGCAACAGGGGAAACTCTCAAGACTTTTACTCCTCTAAGTAATTCTGAAATAGAAAGCAAACTGGATTTAGCGCAATCAACCTTTGAGTCATATCGTCAGACAAGCTTTACTCAACGTAGTCAGTGGTTGAACCAAGCAGCAGAGATCTTAGAACAAGATACCCTCAAGTTTGCCCAGATTATGACCACGGAAATGGGCAAGACGCTTTCTAGTGCGATCGCCGAAGTAGAAAAGTGCGCTAAAGTTTGTCGTTTCTATGCCGAAAAAGCGCCTGAATTCTTAGCAGATGTGGCAATAGAGAGTGATGCTAGCCACAGTTATGTGGCATATCAGCCTTTAGGAGCAATTTTGGCAGTAATGCCCTGGAATTTCCCTTTCTGGCAGGTATTTCGCTTTGCTGCTCCCGCTTTGATGGCGGGTAATGTAGGGCTGCTGAAACACGCTTCTAATGTGCCTCAGTGTGCTTTGGCGATCGAGTCGATTATCTCCCAGGCTGGATTTCCCCCAGGGGCATTTCAAACCTTATTAATTGGTGCAAGTCAGGTTAAATCGATTATTGAAGACGATCGCGTCAAGGCAGCAACTTTGACGGGAAGCGAGCCAGCAGGGGCAGCCTTAGCCTCGGCTGCGGGACAACAGATTAAAAAGGTAGTCTTGGAATTAGGCGGTAGCGATCCGTTTATTGTCATGGAAAGCGCCGACATCGAAGAGGCGGTAACTACGGCAGTTAAAGCTAGGATGTTGAATAACGGACAGTCTTGTATTGCTGCTAAACGGTTTATCGTAGCCGAAAGTGTTGCAGACAGCTTTCAAGAACAATTATTAAAGCAGTTTCAAGCTTTGACTATTGGCGATCCAATGCACAAAGATACCGATCTTGGCCCTTTAGCCACAGAAACTATTCGCGCTGAATTAGACCAGCAGGTCAAAACAGCAGTCAAGCAGGGAGCCAAGATTTTAACTGGTGGAGAGCCAATTACAGATCGCCCAGGCAATTATTATCCCCCCACAATTTTGACAGATATTCCTGTTGATTCGGCTACGGCACAGGAAGAGTTTTTTGGCCCAGTGGCGTTATTATTTCGGGTTCAGAATCTGGATGAAGCGATCGCTTTAGCCAATCATATTCCCTTTGGTTTGGGTGCTAGTGCCTGGACAAACAATTCAGAGGAAAGCCAGCGTTTAGTTGCCGAAATCGAAGCAGGAGCAGTATTTATCAACGGAATGGTTAAATCCGATCCTCGTTTACCTTTTGGTGGTATCAAGCGCTCGGGCTATGGTAGAGAATTAAGCAGCCAGGGTATTCACGAATTTGTCAATATTAAGACTGTTTGGATTAAGTAAAGGGCTTTTGCCCTAGCTATTTACTTAAGTAATCTTAAGGAGCTAAGAGCTTGTTTTGGTAAAAGATGCGAGTAAGTTAATAGAGTTCCGCATCTTTAAACTGCTGAATCTTCTGGGCATTAGCTGCTTCTCCACAACTACGAGGAGTGGGAAAGATTTTATCTGGATTAGCCAGTCCTTTTTTGTTTAGTGCCGTGCGTACATACTGCATGGTTTCTAGATCGGTAGAGTTGAACATATAGGGCATATAGCAGTTTTTATCTGCACCAATACCATGCTCTCCCGATAGACTTCCTCCTGCATCCACACACAGCTTGAGGATCTCTCCCCCAATTTCCTCTACCGTAGCAAAAGCTCCTGGCACAGCGTTATCGTAAAGAATCAACGGATGAAGATTACCGTCTCCTGCATGAAATACATTGGCGATTTTATAACCATAGCGATCGCTTAAGGCATTAATTTCTGCTAGCACTTCTACCAGCTTGGTACGGGGAATCACTCCATCCTGAACAAAATAATCAGGACTCATATGTCCCGCTGCTGCAAAAGCAGCCTTTCTTCCCTTCCATAGTTTGGCGCGAGTATCAAGATCTTCGGCACTAGTAATACCTGTAGCATTGTGTTTTTGGCAGATCGCCTCAACTCTGGTGCGATAAGCTTCCACCTCTACTTTTAAACCGTCTAATTCAACTAATAATACTGCTGCCGCTTGGCGATCATAGCAACCTGTATTGACAATATCCTCCACAGCATTAATGCTCAGGTTATCCATAATTTCCATCCCCGCTGGAATAATACCCGAACTAATAATTTCGGCTACCGCAGCCCCCGAATCTTCCACAGTCGGAAAGTTCGCCAATAAGACAAATACCGATTCAGGGCGCTTGAGGATTCTTAGCGTAATTTCAGTAGCAATACCCAAAGTCCCCTCAGAGCCGACAAATAGACCTGTTAGATCGTATCCAGGCATCTCACCGATCATGCCTCCGACATCAATAATCTCTCCTTCGGTAGTGACTAGCTTCAAACCTAAAACATGGTTAGTAGTTACACCATACTTGAGACAATGAACTCCCCCAGAGTTTTCCGCCACATTCCCGCCAATCGAACAAATAATCTGACTTGAAGGATCGGGAGCGTAGTAAAAACCTGCTCCACTTACCGCCTGAGTTACCCAGTTGTTAATTACCCCTGGTTGCACAGTAATACAGTGATTATCTAAGTCTTGAGCGATGATTTGATTCATTCTCGCTGTCACAATTAGCACCCCCTCCCCGTGAGGCAAGGCACCCCCAGATAAACCTGTCCCTGCACCTCTAGCAACCCACGGTATATTGTTGTCATGGCACAATTTAACCGCAGCAGCCACTTCTTCTGTAGTACGGGGTAAAACTACCACGGCAGGACGCTGACGATAGCTTGCCAAACCATCGCATTCATATGTCAGCAGTTCTTCCCTACGGCGAACAACACCATCCTTACTAACTATAGTTTCTAACTGTTTAATAATCGGTTGCCATTTGTCTTGAGTACCTGAAAAAAGCTTGTTTAATCTCATCGCCATTGCTGCATTATCTGAATTTACCCCTACTTACCTCAGTTTAATGATTTTTGAAGAGAATCAAGCGATTTTGATTCATGCTTTAATAATCTAATATTTCCTTGATTACATCCAGTAGCTAATATTTAACTATCAGGACTATATGTAACTGCTCTAATTTTTTCATGATGATCATGATGATTTATAGTTGAGATTAATTTATCTATAGTTAAGGAACTATTAATTCCTTGACACAAATATGATCAAGAATCTTGCGCCAAATATTTTTCGACAGCGATTACTAATCGAAGGTTTCTACACTATAGATGTTGACAAAAAGAGTATAGAGAAATATCTCTTTAATGTCGCCGAACATTTAGGGTTAAAGACGTATGGCAACCCGATCATCTTTGCGCCTGCTTCAGGTATGGGTAAAAAGGAAAATACGGGATACGATGCATTTATTCCCTTGATTGACTCTGGCATCTCAACCTATTTTTGGAGCGAGGCTAAGTTTTTTTCAATTGTTATATACACCTGCAAGGGTTTTAATGAGCAAGCAGCAATTGGTTTTACCAGAGAATATTTTGCTGTATCTAGTGAAATAGCCAGTGTCTCCTTTTAATTAGATAGATTTGCGATCGCATCCTAGCCATCAGAATAGAAAACAACTTGAACAAAATGCGATCGCGTTAGTTTGAGTATTGGTCTTCAAAGAATTGGGTATTTCAGCTAGCGATCGCCATACAACAACTTTCTTTATTTTTGAGCCGATTTTTGATTAAAAAGCTGGAACAGTTTTTGCAGATCAAAATCATTCCAACTCAAAGCAACTGAAGTTTCAATCATTAATTCTCCCTGTTTTAGGCTAGTTATCAATGTTGACTCATTTTTCAAACTAGAAAAAAGAGCTTCTATAAGCTGTGATTGATTTCTAGGAAGAGCATAGTAAACTTTATCTGCTTCAACTCTAACACCTTCTGGTAATTTCCCATTAGGAATTTTGCTACCTAAAAAGTTCTGCCAACCAGCGATCAGATAACGGTAAATAATAGAATCGGTGTAAAATTCAGGAGGTGTTAATAAACGAAGTTCCCCTTCAATACTATTCTCATTAAGAGTTATTTTTTCAGGAGTAAAATGTATTTTTACTTGAACTTTTTTATGTTCTACTGTGGCAATTAGTCCTTCTGATAAATCAGGTTCTAAACTTTTTAATTGTTCAACCTTAGAAACAGCTTGTTGACAAAAGAGTAAAACGGTTTTTTTCTTTAATATCAATTGCTTACTTTCTGGACTAAATAAAATATACTCTTTGATCATTTCTGTAAGAATTTGTTTTGATTCTTGAACCGTTGTTTTAAGTCTGTTAAATATACTCATATTTGGTTACCTTATTAATCATAGTTATTGATATTGACACGCGAGCATTTTGAGCATTTATATTGTCAAGTAATTTTTTTTTACGAAGCTTTAAATAATTTTTTGGCAGTTTTTCCACAGCTATTCACAAATATGCCATCAAAAGTCCCTCCAACAACACCTCCAACTAAAGGCACCATTTTCATGAGATTTACAGCACCTTTTTCACCAGCTTTTGTAATTAGTCGAAATCCAATCTTTTTATTAATTTCAATTAGAACCTTACCAGGTATTTGCTTGATTAGGTTTTGGCACATCTTTGTACCAATCGCAATTCCTGCATTTTTAAGAATCTCTTCACCAGCTTCACCTATCAGGCATAACAGAATCATTGTTCTTACTTGTTCCGAATGAATGTCATATCCTCGAAGGTAAGCTATTGTAGCAACAGTATTAGCTGCTAGCGCGTAAGACGTAGCTACACCTGCTGGAATGGTAATGGGCATTGCAGCAATACCGCCTAATCCAGCAATAAAACCAGTACCCGCAGCATACGTAGTTCTCCAAGCAATAACTGAATTAATGGCCTCCTCAACGCTAGCTGATTTACTCAAGTGGTCTTCTGCAACCTGCTTGGCAGATGGCAAAATTCCCAACCCATTAATTCCAGCGTCGGCAATCCACTCAAGAGTTGTCTGTATCAGATTGCTTTTATCGTTGTCTATGTTAGTTGAAACCATAAGATTAAAGTATATTTCTTAGTTAATAGTTTACAAAAACGACAGTAATTGTTATAAATTTATTGAGACTTGGCAATAGCTATAGCCATGTTTTGTAATAAATTTTCTTCTTGCTTTGCGCTCAAAATTTTACTTTTAATCAAATCTACGGTAGCATCAAATTTGTAGGTTTCTTTTTCAAACTCCACCATTATTTCTGCACCTTGGCAGTTTAAAGCTGCTCTCGCTTTTTCAAGATTTTTCAGTTTTTTAAAAGTGCATTCACCAACAGTTCCACTAATATTAC
The DNA here is from genome assembly GCF_003003995.1 of Pleurocapsa sp. CCALA 161. Classification (GTDB taxonomy): domain Bacteria; phylum Cyanobacteriota; class Cyanobacteriia; order Cyanobacteriales; family Xenococcaceae; genus Waterburya. Next base: position 31,108 of record NZ_PVWF01000011.1, read on the forward strand.
CTACAGCATCAACAGCACCTTTTCCAATATCCATAACACCTTCTAGTGTTCCTGAAACAACTAAACCTGTAAACCATAAAGGAGATGTTAAGCTTAAAGCCACTTTATTTCCTACACCTTTAGTTTCAAATCCTTTAACAACTGAGTCAGCAAATTTTTTAGTTAATTCCATAATCTTTAAACCAAATACATTAATCATATTTTCATTGTAAATATTAAATTAAGCAGTGATTTGAATCAGTTCTATTTGATTAAAAAGTAAAACTAATAAAAATTTACAAATATGTATTAGCTGAATAAGTGGAATCCATATTTGTTTTTCTATTGCTTAATTAATCGCTCATATTCGCAACCTTTTCTACAGCAATCGTAATTGTATTCGCCATCTCAAAGTGCGATCGCCAGATCTATAAATCCCAGAATATCGGCTAATTTTCAGCTTTTACCCCAAAATCGCTAAATCTAGAAAATGCGATCGCATTCAAAACCAGCTTACAGTCTATAGATGAAAAAGATGTGCTTTTGGAGACAGCATATAATTAACTAAGCAAGAAACAAAAAACTCCCATGTCATATCACGTTACAGCAGACTATGCCCGTAAAAACTTTAATGAAATTATTCAACGAGCCAAGATTGAAGCCGAAGGAGTAACAATAGTCAAAGACAATCAAAGCTTTGTACTAATCGATCAAGAAGAATTAGAAGCCTTGATTGAAACTGCTGAATTGCTTCAACTTCCTGACATATTGACAGATGTATCGCAAGCAAGAAAAGAATATCAACAGCAAGAAACTTTAACCATGGAGGATATATTTGGTTGAAGACACTCCTAAGTATCAAGTTCGATTTAGCAAAAAAGCTCAGAAAGATATTGCAGAATTAACTGAGAAACAAAAAACCAAGCCAAGCAAATTTTAGAACAAGTTATTGCTGTTAATCCTCATCGTGGAAAAGCCTTAAAGGGCAAGTTAAAAGGTTTAAATTCTTATAGATTGAATCGCCAAGAGCGAGTTTTGTATGAGATTTACGAAAAAGACAAGACTGTTTTAATTATTACGGCTAGAACTCATTACGGAGAATAGGTGAGAACAATATATACAGCATAAATCTAGAAAATGCGATCGCGCTTTTACTCCAAAATCGCTAAATCGCGATCGCGATACTGCCATCAAAGTAAAATAGATATGTTCAGCTTTCAGTCAATTAATGAATTATCGACAGACTCAAGATCCAGTTTCGACGATTAAATCAGCGAAAGTTCTTGCAGAATTATTTCTTAAAGCATCCGTAGCAAACGTTAATACTCTAACTGGCTGGTCGTTAGATGATCGTAACCCTCAGATCATTGAACAGCTGATGCCGTTTGTTAGCTGGTTGTATCACAATTATTTTCGAGTGCAAACTGATGGCTGGGAAAATATTCCTCCAACTGGTAAAGTGCTGCTGATTGGTTCTCATAATGGCGGTTTGGCTGCTCCTGATACAGTGATGATGACCTATGATTGGTTTCGACAATTTGGTACAGATCGCTTAGCCTATGCTTTGATGGAACCCAAAGTCTGGCAAGCTTTACCAGGATTAGCTCGTTTAGCGGCACAAGTAGGTGCTATTCAACCCCATCCAGATTTAGTCAGGGCTGCTTTGCGTCGAGATGCTGCGGTTTTAATCTATCCAGGGGGAGCTAAAGATGTGTTTCGCCCCCACTCGATGCGCAACAAAATTTATTTTCATGGTCACAAAGGATTTATCAAATTAGCTTTGCAGGAAAAAGCGCCAATTGTTCCTTTTATTTCTCATGGAGCCCATTCAACCTTAATTGTGTTAGCCGATATTTATCCTCAAGTACAGCAACTACACAAGTGGGGAATGCCCTGGCTGGGAGGTTTTGACCCTGGGGTGTTTCCTATTTATCTGGGCTTACCTTGGGGTCTTGGAGTAGGCCCTTTGCCCAATATTCCTCTGCCTATTCCCCTGCACACTAGAGTCTGTTCACCGATTCTCTTTGAGCGGTATGGTCAAGAAGCCAGTCGCGATCGCGAATACGTCGAACAATGCTACGATCGAGTTTGCCAACAGATGCAGCAGCAACTAGATCAATTAGTTCAAGAAAAAGAGCGTTAAAGTCTAGAGTCAGTTAAATTCAACTCGATTATTTAGTAGGAAAAAAGAACTAAGATCGGGTTGCACTGTCAGTAAGATACTATGCTGGAGAGCTTTTCTGTCTGCCTATTTATCTTATATTCAAAACCGATCTTCAATTTCTTCTTCTAGCTGTCTGGCGTAGATGTCTTGCAAATTCTGGTGTTTAACATTGCGAGCAGTGCGACGATATTTTTTAGTTTGCAGCTTGGGTTCATATTGACTTTTTCCAGATCGCTTAACTTTTAGTTTAAGGTTAGATTCTTCGTCTGGTTTTTGCTGCAATGCTATTTGATGAGCGATCGCTTTATTTAAAAAATCTAGATAATATTCGTATCTTTCCCAGTCTCCCCGCACAACGCAATTTGGCTCATCACGATGAAGACAGTTGCTAAACTGGCAGTTTGCCTGTTGTAATCTGGCTCTAGCTTCAGGAAAATACTGCGCTAAATTGCTGGGAATACAGTCTAGATCGGGCTGATTAAATCCTGGACTATCGGCCAGTAAACCACCTCCTGGAAGCTCAAATAACTCTACATGGCGAGTCGTATGACGACCTCGCTGTAGTTTGCCAGAAACTTCTCCTACGCGCAATTTAATCGAAGGAATCAAAGCATCAATCAAGCTTGATTTGCCCACACCGCTAGGACCTGCCACAACGGTAATTTTGCCTTCTAAACGAGCTGACAATTCATCAAGACCGATTCCTTGCGCCACGCTGATATAGCTAGCATCATATCCCCATGTAGATAGACGTTCTTGCCACTGCTGCTGTTGTTGTGGAGTAATTAGATCGCACTTATTGAGACACAAACAAAGTTTCAAGGCTGTTGACTCAGCCTTAACCAAAAAGCGACTCAGTTGCCAAGGATCGAGGATTGGTTCTGCCATAGCAAAAACTAACAAAGTAAGCTCTGCATTAGCCACAGGAGGTCGCTGTAGCTCGGTAAGACGGGGTTCTACTCTACTTATAGCTCCTCTAGCATCCTGCCAATCGGGTTCTTCGATCAAAACGCGATCGCCGACCATTACACTCTGCCCAATTTTTTTTAGGCGAGTACGTCTAGTACAAAGTAAAGACTTAGCTGCTGGATTATTGGCTAACTTTACCTGATAAAAATTAGCTTGAACAGCGACCACTGTTCCCCACAACTGATTCAAATTTCGAGTCGCAGTATTCAGCAATCCATCGACATGATCTTCTTCCCTCACGAAGTTACAGGACGACGAACTAACAAAGAAAAGAAATCTTGCTGTTGGGCCAACGCCTCAACCTGATAACCTTCCATTTTTAGACTATCAGGCACTTGTTCAATCGGCTCACCAGGATCGAGCCAGACTTCTAAAAGTGTACCTGGGGGCATTTGCTCCAAACGCAACTTGGTTCTCACAAAATTAATCGGACAAGGAGTACCACGCAAATCTAAATGAGCATCTGCGCAGTTTGAGATATCACTATTTAAGCTTTGAAGATCGCTCATTTTTGGAACAAACCTCCTAAGAAACCTTCTTTGCTAGCTTTACTTACAGTTTCACCTCGAACTCCCGCTAGCTTTTCTAAGAGTTCTCTCTCTTCAGAATTAACTTTAGTGGGAATATTGATCTTAACGGTAATTAGATGGTTTCCCCGACTTACAGGATTACCAAGTTTAGGCACCCCTTTGTTTTCTAGGGTTAGCACCGTATTTGGTTGAGTGCCAGAGGGAATAGTCAATTCTTCCTTACCATCAACCGTATTAACTTGTAGGTTACAGCCTAAAATAGCCTGTAAATAACTAATCGAAATTTCCGATCTAACATTAATCCCTTCACGAGTGAACTCTTTATCAGATTCCACAAATAGATATACGTATAGGTCTCCTGGTGTACCGTTGCGAACACCAGCATCACCCTCTCCTGAAACTCTTAGACGAGTACCATTATCCACACCAGGAGGAATAGTAATTTTAAGATTCTTAGTTTCTTGCAGACGACCTGCGCCATGACAAGTGCTACATTTCTCTTCTATTACCTGTCCTGTGCCGTTACAATTAGTGCAAGCTGAAACCTGTGCAAAACTACCAAAAGGAGTTCGAGTAGCACGACGCACTTGACCACTCCCACTACAGACACTACAGGTTTTAACTCCTGTGCCTGGTTTAGCTCCACTACCACTACAGGTTTGACAAGATTCTAAATGGGGAATCTTAATTTGCTTTTCGCCACCAAAAACAGCTTCTCTAAAGTCTAGCTTGAGGTCTAAGCGCAGATCGTCTCCCCTTACAGGTCCATTACGACGACGAGACTGCCCCTGGCTAGTACCAGTACCACCGCCAAAACCGCTAAAAATAGTTTCAAAAATATCGGCAAAACCACCCATGTCGTTATAGTCGAATCCTGACGCACCCCCGCCAGCACCACCTACTCCAGCTTCGCCAAAGCGGTCATATCTACCGCGAGTGTCTGGTTCAGAAAGAACTTCGTAAGCGCGATTAATTTCTTTAAATTTTTCTTCTGCTCCTGGTTCTTTGTTGACATCGGGATGATATTGGCGCGCTAGTCGGCGATAAGCGCGCTTTAGTTCATCTTTATCTACATCGCGGGATACGCCCAGGATTTGATAGTAGTCCTCTGCCATAAAATCTTAATTTTTTCCTATGGTTTATAGATTGTACTGTAGCAAAATCAGAACCAGTAAATATAGTACGGTTACTACTAAGAACTAATTATTTTAAATTTACCCTAAGTAATTTGCTCTACTTAATAGTCAACCACATAAATTCAGTCTATATTCACTTAATCAACTGATTCATAATCATCGTCTAAACCAAAATCAACACCTCCTTCAACGTTGGCATTGTTAGATATACTAACAACTGCTTTGACGTTATTGCCGCCCGCTAAATCCATCTCAGTTTTAGCGCTAGCCAACTCGTCATCCTCAAAGTCATCAAAGACGAAAGAATCATTAGGGTTAACATTTCTTTGTTGATAAACGTCCGTACCAATTTCCAGCAGCGTTTGACGCAAGCTTTCTAAAATATCGCTAATATCTTTGATGCTGGTATGAGGATTATTGCAAGCGATCTTAAACTCCTCTTTAATGCGGGCAATTTTTGCTTTATATTCATCGCGAATCAAGTCTCCTTGTTCACTAACAGTTGAATCGTAATTGTAAATTAAATTCTCAGCTTGGTTTTTCAACTTGACTAATTCAACATGACGGCGATCTTGGTCGGCAAAACTATCTGCTTCTTGACGCATTCGCTCAACTTCGCTAGAGCTTAATCCTCCTGTATTGCTAATAGTGATACTTTGCTGTTTACCAGTACCCTTATCTTGAGCCGAAACCTGCAAAATACCGTTGACGTCAATTTCAAAGGCAACTTCAATCTGAGGCATTCCTCTAGGAGCAACAGGAATTCCTGTTAAAAGAAACTTGCCTAAGCTTTTATTGTCTTTTGCCATGGCTCTTTCCCCTTGAAGGGCATGAATCTCCACGGTTGTCTGACCATCAGCAGCAGTAGAAAAGATCTGCGATTTGCTGGTAGGAACGGTTGTATTCTTTTCAATGATCTTGGTAAAAACCTCCCCCAAAGTTTCGATCCCCAGTGATAGAGGAGTAATATCAAGCAGCAAAACATCTTCAACTTCCCCACCTAAAACACCGGCTTGAATCGCTGCCCCTGCTGCCACTGCTTCATCTGGATTAACTGAGCGGTCTATTTGCATTCCATCAAAGATGGTTTTAATCGCTGCCTGGACTGCGGGAATGCGCGTAGAACCGCCAACTAAGATAATGCGATCAATCTCATGAGGCTCCAAGTCAGAATCTTTTAAAGCTAACTTAACTGGGTCTAGAGTTTTTTGGATTAAATCCTTAGCTAATTCTTCAAATTTAGCTCGACTTAGCTCTAATTCAATATGTTTAGGCCCTGTTTCATCGGCAGTGATAAAAGGCAGGTTAATTGATGTAGTTGGAGTAGCCGAAAGCTCAATTTTGGCTTTTTCCGCAGCCTCTCTCATCCGTTGCAACGCCATCTTATCCGTTCTAAGATCAATTTCTTCTTGAGCATAAAAAGTTTTGATCAGCCAACGTACGATTACGTTATCAAAATCATCACCACCAAGATGATTATTCCCTGCTGTAGACTTTACTTCAAATACACCATTGCCCAATTGCAGGACAGAAACATCAAAAGTTCCGCCCCCCAAGTCAAAAACGAGAATGTGTTCTTCTCGGTCTTGTTTGTCCAAGCCATAAGCTAAAGCAGCAGCAGTAGGCTCATTGACAATACGTAACACCTCAAGTCCAGCAATCGTACCGGCATCTTTGGTAGCCTGTCGCTGGGCATCAGTAAAATAGGCAGGTACCGTAATTACGACCTCTTTGACAGGTTCTCCCAAAAAGCTTTCGGCATCTGCCTTTAACTTTTGCAAAATCATGGCAGAAATCTCCTGAGGAGTATAATTCCTGTTTTTGATCTGAACATCAACAGTATCATCTCGACCTGGAATACATTTGTAAGGCGTGCGCGATCGCTCTTCTTCTGTGTCTTCCCAACGACGACCAATAAAGCGTTTGATGCTATGAATTGTATTTTGCGCGTTGGTAACTGATTGCCTTTTTGCCAACTGACCGACTAAACGAGTATCCCCCTTGGCAAACGCTACCATACTAGGAGTTGTCCGCGCCCCCTCTGAATTAGCAATAATTATGGGCTTGCCCCCCTCCAGTACAGCAACGCAACTGTTAGTAGTTCCCAGATCAATACCGATAACTTTTGCCATAGTGCTTAGGCAGTAACTTTCATGTATGTATAAATTACAAAGATGTTGACAGAGAAGCTAATGGTATTCATCGGCATACTGCAATGCCGAGCTAATAAATCCCCGATAAAGTTTCAAACTTAATAGTCGTTTGAAACTAGGCAGTTACTTAATGATCATTTTCTTCGTTTTCTGTCGTTTTCTGTTCCGAAGTTATCACAGGTTCTTGAGGAACAGCAACTTTAACCATGGCATGACGCAAAATTGTGTCGCCAATAGTGTAACCTCGCATCAGTTGCTCAATCACGGTTCCTTCAGGATATTCATTGGTGGGTTCGCGCAACATAGCTTCATGATAATTGGGATCAAATTCTTGTCCTTCAGGTCGCATAGCTGAAACTCCCATTTTTTTGAGACATTCCACTAAAGTTTTGTATACTCCCTGATAGCTAGAATGAATTGTTTTTTCGCCTTCGCTCTCTGGTTTTAGCTGGGTTCTGGCTCGCTCAAAGTTATCGATAACAGGTAGTAATTCAGCAATGACGTTTTTCTTCGTCTGCGCTTCTAAATTTTCTTTTTCTTTGGTAGTTCGGCGGCGAAAATTCTCAAAATCTGCTGCCAAGCGAGCATATTGCGCCTTGGCTAGATCTGCCTGTTGGCTCTTTTCGTCTAAAAGTTGCTTCAGATTGGCATTTTCTTGCTGGAATGCAGCAAAAATTTCTTCATTTTCAGCAGTTTGATGATCCTCTGAATTTATTTCTGTAGTTTCATCTAGCTCCACAGCAGATTCTGGCACAGAATTTTGGTTTTCTAAAGAAGTATCAACGGCAACTTCAGGATTTTCGACAGGATTTTCAGGTTGTTTTTGCTCTTCAGTCATAGGAATGTTTGTCTCTTTACGTACAAAATATAGAATATGGCATTCAGCTAAGGAATTAACAGTTTTAATTTTTTTTAGCTGATTAAAACTACCTTGCTAACTAGCAAGGGATCGACTTCGCTACTGTGCGAAGCTGCTTCAAGCAGTCCTAAAGGATATGTTATGCCCTTGTCCTAAAGGATAAGCTTCGCAAATGGTACACCTTCGGAGATCGCCATACTTGGGCTTGACCTAAGACGGCGTTGCTCGGCTAGTCCTTGAGGGCGATCGCCTCATCAACCTTATAGTACAGTCATCATAAGATATTTTTCTCTCGCTCAAGATTAGTTGTGGTACTTAAAAATTAAACTACTTAATCGTAATTGGAATAGTTAATTTTGGGCAGTAGGAATTTTACGCCAAGTTTAGGGAACACTAGCTATCGTCAGGAGATATTTTTTCTATTTTATGGCTTATTCTTCCTCTAAAAAAAATCGAGCGATCGCCGTACGTAATAATTTGTCGCCTTTTGGTAATCAATTGGTACAAAAAGGTTTTATTGATGGCGATAAAATGCAAAAGGCTTTGGCGGAGAGTCGCAAAACAGGGCATTCGCTGATCGACGTATTAGAATCAGCTACAGGTAAACAGCTACCGCCAGATTTATTGCGCCAATATAAAAAACACCATTTATTTGAGCTAAAAGTCCTTTATGGGGTGGAATCGGCCGATCCTGAAATCGAAACCGAAAAATTTAGTAACAATCAAATGGGGGAATTAATTAATTCCCTAATTCCCCTCGATCTTTGTCGTCGCTATCGTTTAATTCCGCTATACAAAAAAGATGGAGACAATCCTATTTTAGTGGTAGCGATGGTCGATCCAGAGAACCTGGAAGCCCAGGATGATCTCAATCGAATTCTTAGACCTAAAGGAATTGGCATTGAACGACAGGTCATAACTCAAAGCGATTATCAACAATTAATCGATCGGTTTTTGGATGATCAGGTCAAACAAGAAACTGCCAAGAAACAAGAGGTTAACGTTGATGTTTCTTTAGAGTTAGATAACTTTGACTTTAATTTAGAAGAAGGTGAGGATGAACTTGCCGATGACTTAGGTGCAGCCAACGAAGCTCAAGCAGCACCAATTATTACCTTGGTCAATAAAATTCTGGCTAAAGCCCTACAAGACGGTGTTTCTGATATTCACGTCGAACCCCAGGAAGAAGGGTTGAAAATTCGTTATCGCAAAGATGGTGTGTTGCAGCAGCCTTTCGATCGGATGCCGAAAAAAATTATCCCAGCGGTAATTGCTCGATTTAAGATTATGGCAGAGCTAGATATTGCTGAAAAGCGCTTGCCTCAAGATGGCAAAATCCGTCGGATGTTTCAGGGAAGAAAGGTGGATTTTCGGGTCAATACTCTACCTAGTCGCTATGGAGAAAAGGTTGTTTTACGGATTCTCGATAATTCGGCAACTCAACTAGGTCTAGATAAGCTGATTTCCCACGAGGGAACGTTGGAAATAGTCCGAGACATGGCAAAACGACCTTTTGGGATTATTTTAGTTACAGGTCCTACAGGGTCGGGTAAATCTACCAGTCTTTATTCAGTATTAGCCGAAAGAAACAGTCCTGATATTAATATTTGTACTGCTGAAGACCCGATTGAATATTCACTAGACGGGATTACTCAGGTACAGGTAATTCGCGAAAAGGGGATGGATTTCGCTTCGATCCTGCGAGCTTTCTTAAGACAAGATCCTGACGTAATTCTGGTAGGTGAGACTAGAGACTCAGAAACGGCAAAAACAGCAATTGAAGCAGCTTTAACAGGTCACTTGGTACTAACTACCCTCCACACCAATGATGCAGCTGGAGCGATCGCTCGTTTAGATGAGATGGGTGTCGAACCATTTATGATCTCAGGAGCATTAGTCGGAGTTTTGGCTCAAAGATTAATGCGCAAAGTTTGCAGTGAATGTCGGATTGCTTATAATCCCACCCACGAGGAGTTAGCTAGATTCGGTTTATCAGCAGCAGTAGGGGAAGAGGTTATTTTTTACAAAGCTCATAAGCTTGATGTAGAACAGCTTTCTCAAGCAAAAGCCAACGGTACCCTCTGTTCCAAGTGCCTGGGGGTAGGCTACAAAGGACGAATTGGAGTTTACGAAGTAATGCGTAACTCGGAAAAACTACAGACTTTGATCAACGAAGGGGCAAATACCGATCGCATCAAAGAAACTGCCGTAGAAGAAGGCATGATTACAATCCTGGCATATAGTCTCAATCTAGTTAAAGAAGGTCACACTACTTTAGAAGAAGTCGAACGGGTAACATTTACCGACTCAGGTTTAGAAGCAGAACTCAAAGCAAAACGCAAGAGTGGTTTAGTCTGTCGCACCTGTAGTGCTGAATTGCTGCCTGAGTGGTTGGATTGCCCTTATTGTATGACTCCCCGTTTTTAAATCAAGATTGTAACAGTTAAAAAATTTCAAAAATTTCAGGAACAGATTATGGATTTAATGATCGAAGATATGATGGAGCGCCTAGTAGAAATGGGTGGCTCTGATATGCACATCCAAGCTGGCGCACCAGTTTACTTTCGGATTAGCGGTAAATTAACACCCATTGGGGATGAGCTAAGTCCCCAAGAGTGTCAACGCTTAATCTTTAGTATGCTTAACAATACTCAAAGAAAAGAGCTGGAACAGCACTGGGAACTAGATTGCTCTTATGGGGTAAAAGGATTAGCTCGGTTTCGGGTCAATGTTTATAAAGAGCGTGGCTGTTTTGCTGCTTGTTTACGAGCATTATCTTCCAAGATTCCTAATTTCGATCAGCTAGGTTTACCTGATGTCATCAGAAGAACCACTGAAAGACCAAGGGGACTAGTTTTGGTCACAGGCCCAACAGGTTCGGGTAAGACTACAACTTTAGCAGCGATGTTGGACTTAATTAACCGCAGTCGGGGGGAACACATTTTAACGGTAGAAGACCCGATTGAATACGTCTTTGAAAACGAGAAAAGTTTGTTTCACCAGCGCCAAAAAGGAGAAGATACTAAAAGCTTTGCTAATGCCCTCAAAGCTGCACTGCGAGAAGATCCAGATATTATTCTGGTGGGAGAAATGCGAGATTTGGAAACAATTTCCTTGGCAATTTCCGCTGCTGAAACAGGTCACTTAGTATTTGGAACTCTCCACACCAATTCGGCATCGGGAACGGTGGATCGAATAATTGACGTTTTTCCCGCTGGTCAACAGGCACAAATTAGAGCCATGCTGTCCAATTCGTTGATTGCTGTTTTTAGTCAAACTTTGGTTAAAAAGAAAAGTCCCAAACCAGGCGAATTTGGTCGAGTAATGGCGCAGGAAATCATGATTGTCACTCCAGCAATTTCTAATTTGATTCGCGAAGGTAAGGCTGCCATGGTCTATTCAGCGATTCAAACGGGAGCCAAGATGGAGATGCAAACTATGGAACAGGCTTTGGCTGATTTGATTAAAAAAGGCATTGTCAGCATGGAAGAAGGGTTAGCTAAAAGTTCTCGACCAGATGAACTACAGCGTCTTGTAGGTAGTGCTGCGGGAGATGTGGGGATGATGGCTAATGCTAAAGCAGGCGCTAAACGCAGTTAATTACTATTTAAACTAATTATTTTGCAATCACTAATTTCAACTATTTAATTTACTTATGTCTACCTATATAGCAAAAGTCAAAGACCATTCAGGAAAAGTCTTTAATCAAAAAATTGATGCTGCTTCGGTTGAACAAGCTCGTTTAGTACTCAAAAACAGATATGTGGCAGTCGGCAAAATCAATAAAGCTGGTTTTGAAATTAATTTAGAACCATTACAGTTAGCCTTAGCTAAAGTAACGGTCAAAGATAAGGCAGTATTTTCGCGCCAGTTTTCCGTAATGGTCAATGCCGGGGTGGCAATCATTCGGGCGTTGGGTATTCTAGCGGATCAAGCACCTAATCCTAAACTCAAAAGAGCATTATTAGGCATTAGTGCAGAAGTACAGCAGGGTACTAGTTTGTCGGAATCAATGAAAGACTACCCTGAATGTTTCAATAACCTCTATGTTTCGATGGTTGAAGCTGGGGAAGCGGGGGGAGTTCTAGATGAAGTACTGATGCGACTTTCTAAACTATTGGAAGACATGGCCAAGTTACAGAACCAAATCAAATCGGCGATGGCTTATCCAGTAACAGTAGGAATTTTTGCTGTAATTGCCTTTTTAGGGATGACAATCTTTCTAATTCCTGTATTTGGTGGAATTTTTGAACAATTGGGAGCTGAATTACCTTTGTTAACTCGCATCATGCTGAATATCAGTGGTATTCTTCGTAGCTGGAAAGTTTTAATTCCGATTGTTGCATTTACTGGACTAAGTTTCTTAATTCGTACCTACTATAAAACTCCTCCTGGTCGTCTCCAAATTGATGGCTTTATGCTGAAGATGCCACTGTTTGGAGACTTGAACGAAAAAATTGCCGTAGCTCGCTTTTGTCGTATTTTTGGTACTTTAACTCGTTCTGGTGTTCCCGTATTGCAATGTTTTGATATCGTTTGTGACACGATTGGTAACCAAGTATTAGTGAACGCTGTGCAGGCGGCAAAACGCGATATTCAACAGGGTGGGATGATTTCCTTGGCAATTCAAAAAGAAAATGTCTTCCCTGCCTTGGCAATTCAAATGATTAGTATCGGGGAAGAAACTGGAGAACTAGACGGCATGATGGAAAAAGTGGCTGATTTCTATGAAGATGAAGTGGAACAGTCAGTTAAAGCTCTTACTAGTATGATTGAACCAATTATGATGGTGGGTATTGCTTTGATGGTAGGTACGATTTTGATGTCGATGTATTTACCAATGTTCTCGATCTTCGATCAGTTGGCTTAATGGTTGATTTTATAACTAGCGTTTTGCCTACATTAAGAATTTTATGATATCCGTCAAAAAAACTGACTATGAGACATTGTTGGCAGAGTATAGCACTCGTAGCGGGGCGATCGCTTTACTCAAGCAATATCGCCCTTACCTTGAGGCATTACCCAGCATTCGTCGTCCTGAACAAAGTTTGATTACGATTCCTCTGCCTGTAGTTCGCATCCGCCGACCAGAACTATATTCTCATGACCCTTTAACCACTAAAACTCCTCGGGTGGCCACTTCTCTTCCCTGTGATTTAGGTATTTTGATGTGTGACCCAGAATGGAAGATTAAGATGGGTGCCGAAATTATTGTTTTTATTCATCGTCCTGAAGAAGATTTCTCCGATCTGATCAATCGCTGGCGTAAAACTCAGGTTTATCTCGATCAAGACTATGAATGGTTAATGCCGCCGACTGAACAGCACATGATTAGTGAAGCAGCAGAGGCAATTAATCCTCTATTTGTAGTTTTTGACGGAACAAGCGATCGCATTAAGCAAGGTTTGGCTGGTGCTGGCTTTCCTTATATTGTTCAGGATCTTGATTTTTTAATCGAGCCAGAGATCGAGCCAGAGACAGAAGCATTTTCGACTTGATCGTAGTAGGGGCGATTCGCGACGCGAAGCTAGTCCTTTAGGGCGAATCGCCTCTACGATTTTTAATGAGAATAATCACCTTGACGAGCGTTACTATCTGAACGAGGCTGAATTAAACCATAACCTCCATGATTACGACTATAAATTACGTTAATCTCATTTGATTCACTGTTGTGAAACATATAAAAGTCATGATCTATGAGCTGGAGTTGTGCTAATGCTTCTTCCGTTGTCATGGGCGGCATGGCAAAATATTTACTTCTGACTACTGTGGCAGGTAATTCAGGAAGGCGATCGCTATTTAATTCATCAACTTTAACTAGTTCTTCACCCTCAACTATTTCTTCTTGTCTTATATGAGCATGAGCATTTTTAGCTAAATGCTTTTCTTTATATCTGCGTAGCTGACGCGCAATTTTATCTGCCACCATGTCGATACTTGCATAAAGATTGTCGCTACCTTCTTGGGCGCGAATTACCGTCCCATTGGCAAATACCGTTACTTCCGCCTTATGTTTTCTTTCGATCCGAGAATTGCGAGCTACAGATAAGTGGACATCCACTTTGCTAGTTATATTCTGAAAATGTTTAACTGCCTTTTCTAACTTCTGTTCGACGTAATCATGAATTGATTCTGTGACTGCAATGTTATTTCCTTGGATCAAAAGTTTCATACTTGCTACTCCATAATCTACAGTTTTAAGGCCATATAGTTAAGATCTGATTTTGCTAGAAAATTGTCATTATATATACGAATCTTTTGAACTTAAAATTGGTTATTACTATGGTGTAGTAAATAAACAGAATTATGTTTTAGTTCAAAATAAATTATTTCACTATTATCATTACCCAAATATACAACACATAAATTACTATGCCTTGCTTTTTTTATTAGTAATGCATAAAAGTGCTAGCATGATACTCTTATTTAACATAGAGTGAGCTATCAATACTAATTTATCAATCGAGATTCGGTCTGTTCAAATCACAAAACTGCTACACTTTAATTTTTATCTTTGAGATAGCTTGCAGTTTTAATTTATTTTGGCAATTTCCTCAAGCAGTTGTATCTTTACTCTAGCTTTATAGCTACAAGACTAACACTTTAACTGCTAAAAAACAGCAAAACATTCAGTTTTTTTATGTTACGTTACATTGGTTGACATTTTTTTAAGTAGACTGTAGTTTATGTCACAAAATAGTCGAGTTAGTAGAGTTTGTGGGTTAAATAATCAAGGAATAGTCGATTATAGCCAAGCTTGGGACTATCAGCGATCGCTAGTAAAAGCAAGAGTTAATAATCCCAGTTTAAATGATGTTTTAATTTTAGTAGAACATCCCCCTGTTTATACTTTAGGCACAGGTTCAAGTCTAGATTTTCTTAATTTCGATCCCCAAGCAGGAGAATTTGAAGTTCATCGGATTGAGCGAGGGGGAGAAGTGACCTATCATTGTCCTGGCCAGTTGGTAGGCTATCCGATTCTTAATCTGCGCTACTATCAACAGGATTTGCATTGGTATCTGAGGCAATTAGAAACGGTGATTATTAATACTGTGGCTAACTATGGTTTGTCTGCCTATCGTGTTCCAAATTTGACGGGGGTTTGGGTAGAAGGAAAGAAAATTGCTGCGATCGGCATTAAAGTTAAACGTTGGATTACAATGCACGGTTTTGCCATTAATGTTTGTCCTGATCTGAGTGGGTTTAAACAGATAGTCCCCTGCGGAATTGCCGACAAGCCAGTCGGTAGTCTACAAGAATTTGTACTTGATCTTACAGTAGAGCGAGTTCGGGTCGATGTGGCGCAAGCTTTTGCCTCCGTATTTAAACTAAAATTAGTTGAAGAAAATATTTTAAACTAATACTAGTCAATCAACCACGTAGTCTATCTAATTAAAAAAGTACCGCAGTTTTTAATTAGATAAACATTAGAGCAATTCCAGCTAAAGAAACTATGACTCCTAGTATTGATCTAAAACTGATTTTTTCTCCCTGCAACGCCACTATCGGCAAGATAAATAAAGGACTAGTGGCCAAGAAGGTTTGAGCAATTCCCGTCGGCGCAAATTTAAGAGATATTTGCTGTAACCAAATACCAAGATAAGTACTGCCAAAAGCAGCGATCGCAATTATGCCTAAACTACGTCTAGATAGTTGCCATTGAAGATGAATTTGTTTGGCAACAGGTAAAAACATTAAGCCGATGACAATTATCGTACCGCCGATTAAGCGAATTAAAGTACTTTCAAGAGAACTAATAGCCGATTGTGTTAGAGCATATCTAGAAATGACTGCCCCTAATGCTTGAGCGATCGCCGCAAGAATCCCCCAAATAAGGCCTTTTCGCGAGATGCTGATATTATCTACAGGATTACGTTCACTAATGACCCAGGCTATCCCCAGAATAGTTAATATAATACCGTACCAAGAACTAGAGGCTAGCTGTTCGCCAATAAAAATTAATGCTAGTAATGCACCCATTGGGGGAGATAAAGTTTCTAACAAAAGAGTGCGTCTTGCACCCAAACTATTTAAAGCTAAAAAGTAGGCAGTGTCTCCTAAACCAATACCGATCGCACCGCTAATAGTTAGTAAAGCTACAGTTGAAGTAGATAAATTACTAAAAGCTGAACCCTGGATTAGTAGAGTAATAACAATCAAAGCGATCGCAATTATACCTTTATAGAGATTAAGTTGTAGCGGAGGAATCTTTAACCCCAGGCGACTATAAACCAAAGAAGATAAAGTCCAAAGCAGCGCAGCACTTAAAGCAGCTATCTCGCCGATATAATTAGTAAGAATCATAGAACCAGCCCTGTCAAGATGTCTGTTTTTAGGTCTTAATTTTTAGCTGCTCTAAATAAATACACTGTAAGATATATAAGTTTATGTCCTGTGTATTAAAAAATAATTTTGTACCCAAAAAATGTAACATAGTTTCAGTGGTAACCTTGATTCAGGCAGTTCTATGTCGATAGCCAAGCCTAAAGAACAGAAACCAAAAGTTTTATTTGCCAAATTCTGGTTGTGGTCAGCAGTCGTGACAATCATGATTTTTTTTCTGGCGCCGATTCTCTGGCAGATACTTACTGCGGTTAAGTTAAATGAAGACATTTCCGCCATTCCCAACGTCTATTTACCCAGTGAGTTTACTTTTGAACATTACACTCAGCTATTTAGCCGTCGTCCATTTTTAACCTATATCTTTAATAGTGCTTTAGTAGCCAGCATATCTACTATTTTGTGCTTAGTACTGGGTTCTCCTGCTGCCTATACCCTCACTAGGATGAATTTGCCAGGAGAAAAATTGATCCTGGCGGGAATTTTGATTATTACTCTATTTCCCTACGTGCTGTTGTTTCTAGGATTGCTAGAATTAGTTAAGGCGATGGGTTTAGGCAATAACTACTTGGCTTTAATTATTCCTTACACAGCAATTAACCTACCCTTGACCATTCTTGTCATGAGAAGCTTTTTTCAGCAACTTCCCCAGGATTTAGAAGATGCAGCGAAGATGGACGGCTATAAAACTTGGGGCATGCTGGTAAATATTTTACTGCCAATGACTTTACCTGCTTTGGCAACCACTGGGATTTTAACCTTCATTTTTGCCTGGAATGAATATATTTTTGCCCTAACCTTTATTACGGAAGAAGCAAAAAAAACGATTCCCGTAGCTACTGCTCAAATAGGAGGAGCAAGTCTTTTTGATATTCCCTATGGTCCTATTGCTGCTGCCACAGTTTTGGGTACTCTACCATTGGTGATTCTCGTTCTAGTTTTTCAACGTCAGATCGTTCAAGGGTTAACCGCAGGTGCGGTTAAAGGTTAAGCTCACAATCTTTACTAAAGTTACCGCCTTCAAAGTAGTTTTTAGTTTTTGCAGTAGTTTCCAATGTATATATCTGAACATGACAAGATGCTGATTCGTCAGCTAATCGAAAATCAACTACAGGCATTTCAAGCAAACGATTTAGCAACAGCTTTATCTTTGACTAGTCCTAAGATTCAACATGAATTTACCCCACCAGAGTTTAGCCAGATCATCAGCGATAAATATGGTGCGCTCCTCAAACCTCGCTCGGTTATGTTTCGTGGTTTTACCCTCGTCAATAATTTTCCTGCCTTAATTGCGATGATTATGGATCGAGAAGGTAATTTAGTTAAAGTTATATTTATCGTGCAGCATCAACAGGACTATAGCTGGCGCGTTCATGGTTACGAGCTGGCGGGTATTAATGAGAAGATCGTGTGAATAATAGACCCGTGTTTTTGCTCGTGTCATCACTAACCACCGCTCACAGGAGGAATTAAAACTACTTCATCTCCCTCATGCAGCACCGTAGTTGACTCGACAAACTGCAAATTTACCCCAAAGCGGGTGAGATCTCGCCACTTAGTTAATTTGGGTTGCTGTTCAATCAAAGATGTTAAAAGCTGGTCTACAGTGGTTTCTGGTAATAACACTAGATCTAATTCTGGTGTGCCAAACACCTCCTGATAGACCGCAAACAGCTTAACTTTAATTTGAATTTTTTGATTGTCCTCAATCATGATCATTACCCTCACAAGGGTGCTTCACGAAGTCGCTCCTAATTTTTACGGGCGAATGCCATTCGCCCCTACTCTTCAACTTGATAACCAAACTCTGCCAAGCGTAATCTTGACTGTCGCCATTTAGGTTCAACTTTAACAAACAATTCTAAATGAACCTTGCCCGCAATTAGCTTTTGAATCTGCTGACGAGCTTCTGTACCAATGGTTTTGAGCATAGTACCTTGCTTGCCAATTAAAATCCCTTTTTGAGAACTACGTTCAATATTAATTGCTGCATTTACTTTGGTGATTTTAGGCATCTCGACAATTTTTTCGATGGTAATGGCTACTGAATGGGGAATTTCTTGACGGGTGTGGAGCAAAATTTGTTCTCTGATTAATTCAGCAATGATAAAGCGTTCTGGTTGATCTGTGACTAAATCTGGAGGATAGTAATAAGGACCAGTTTCGAGCCGATTGATCAAAGCCTGCTGCAAGTCTTGAGTGCCGACTCCCGTAGTCGCAGAAAACTTAACCGTAGACCAATTAGTAGCGGCGATTAAATCGGCGTAGGTATCATCAATAAACTGATAATTGCTGGGCTGGAGATCGACCTTATTTAGACCTAGCACCACGGGAGTATCAATACGTTTAAGGATATCAAAAATAAAGCGATCGCCCGTTCCTGCCTCACTAGAACCATCTACGACAAACAAAACTAAATCTACCGACTTAATCGCTGTTTTAGCATTCTGTACGAGTACTTTACCTAATTCATGATGGGGTTTATGAATCCCTGGGGTATCCACAAAAATAATTTGCGCATCGGGGGTGGTTAAGATTCCCCGCAAACGATTGCGAGTAGTTTGCGCCACAGGAGAAGTGATGGCAATTTTTTGTCCAATCAAATGATTCATTAAAGTGGACTTGCCCACATTTGGTCTACCAACGATCGCAATAAAACCCGATTTAAAATCAGGTAGGGCGATGGGAATAGTTGTGAAAAGGTTTTCTATGTTTTCTGTGTTTTCTGGAGAATCCATGAAGAGGTAAAAGGTAAGAGGTGAGTTAGCAATCGAGAATGTCTATTACGTATTCTCCTTGGTTAACACATTGGTTAGTAGAGATATCAAAGACTATCCCCGATGTTTCGGCATGGACGTTAATAATTTCTGGAGTCGTTCCTTGTTTGTTAAAGCTGAGTAGCTGATAAATTTGTTCTCCAGACTTTACTCTAGTTGCTAAGGGTAATCTAGACTGTATCATTCCCCCTGTCGGGGCATAGTAACTATTTATGTTCTGTTTTGATACTAAGGTGGTTTTTGTCGTGTGGATTACCCCAGGCAACATTTGTTTATAGGCAAGGTAGTTTTTAATTCCTCTCAATCCCCTCGCGACGGAATCGGGATTGATGATCATTCCCCCACCCAGTTCTAGAGTCCAGGCTTCAAGATCGAACTGAACTTTTTGACCTAAGTTAGCCAACTCCTGTTCTAAGGCTAGCCAAGGCTTAAGAAATGCCTCATCAAAAGCATCACCATCATACTGATCCATTAACACGCCATAGTCTAACAAGAGATATTTGATGCTCTCAATTCTTTCTCGAAAACCAAAAGTATAATCGATCGCCTGATTACTAGAACTATGAATATCAATCACATAATTAGCATCCAAACATAAAGACTGTAGCTGGTAGCGATATTGTCGACTCAGGGGAACGCTGCGAGGTGAGTTAATGCACTCTAATTCTGCTGTCCAAGCTTGCTTGATGGTTTCTAGATAATTACGGCGAATCTCTGCTACAGGTTTATTAAGCTGAGATTGAGCAAACTCAGTTAAACCTACTGCCTCTTTTTCATAGTCCCAAAAAATCCGATTCCAGTTTTTACCATCGTAGCTATTAAACCGACCTGTAGAAAAAAAATGCGATCGCTGGTTAACTCCCAACGGATTACAGACAGGTACTAACCAAATTTCTCCCTCTAGCTGGTCAGCATCTAAAGCTGTTAAATATTCAATTAGCTGCTGAATTACCGCATTACCAACAATTTCCGCCCCATGAAGGTTTGCCTGAATATAGGCTTTTTTGCCAGGGAAATTGCCTTGAAATTTGTAGATTTGTAGGGATAATACATCACCAGAAGCTAACTTTAGTAAATCAATGGTAGAAATCTGCGGAATCATCTGTCTCCTTTGATTGAGCATCCTTGGAGTGCCTAGTTTATCTTGATTAACCCTAACTATGCTACTCAAACTGAGGAAGCTAAGATCCCCGATTATCTAAAGACAATTAGGAGATTTTACGCTGATTTAAGTCAAAATGCCTAGACTTGAGAATGATGTCATCAATTGTAAGAACAAGGTAAATTAAGGATCAAAATTGATCTGATTATAAGGAGTTTTAATGCTAGAGCTATATCAATTTGAGCTATCTCACTATTGCGAAAAAGTTCGTCTAATTTTAGATTACAAACAGTTAGAGTATCGTAAAATTGAAGTTACTCCTGGTGTGGGTCAGATTGAGCTGATGCAAAAGTCAGGCAGTCGTCAAGTACCAGTCCTCAAAGACGGTAGTACTTATGTTTCTGACTCTACAGAAATTGCTTTATATTTGGAACGCAAGTACCCTGAACGCCCAATTTTACCCACAGATTCTTTGGCAAAGGGACAGTGTTTGTTGATGGAAGAATGGGCAGATGTTTCAATTGGTTCAAAGGCACGCAAGGCTTTTATCGGTGCTTTAAATCAAAATCAAAATTTCCGCACTTCTTTGTTACCAGCTAACACTCCTGATTTGGTCAAAACTGCCGTGGGAGCTATTCCTGGAGAAGTATTAGAGGTATTAGGAACTGGAGTGGGTTTTGGTGGAGGTGCTGTTAAGGAAGCAAAAAAAAGCTTGACTCAAGATTTAGAAGCTTTATGTCTAATTTTGCAGAACCAACCTTATCTGACAGGAGACAGTCCAACTTTAGCCGATTTCGCTGTGGCGGGATTAAGTATTTATCTGAAGTTTCCCGCAGGCTCTTATCTGGATATTCCCGATCCTCTTAAAGGAAAAGGTATTCCTGGATTAGCTGATAATATTACTTTTGAGCCTTTCTTTGCCTGGCGCGATCGCCTTTATGCAGATTTTCGCCGAGGTTCTAGTATTCCTCCTAGTAGTTCTGCACCTACTTCCATCAGCATTGATTAAATTTGGACTATTTATTAGTTATTAATAATTAGGGGTATTGATGCCCCTACTTTTTTCTGTAACAATATTTAATTCAGCTTAACTAGCTTAACTAAGTTAATTAATTCAATCAAAACCTCTGTATTTTCGAGTTGATAGCTGAAATTTCAGACCCTATAGCTAATTCTCAACCTGCAACTATTACCTAAAACAAACATAATCAATATTATAGAGTCATAATTTTTATAAGTTTTATATTTCCTTACAGCTATGAGAGTCGGTCTACAGTCTTACCTTAGCGATCATCATCTTGATGCTCGGATAAACAATAGCCAGCGTCAACTTTCTCTGGCAATCTCCGCTATTGCTGACGATCAGACAACAGATCTACCCCTCAATCTCTGCTTAGTTTTAGATCGCAGCGGTTCGATGTCTGGAAAACCTCTGGAAATGGTGAAAGAAGCTGCGATTAATCTGATCGAAAAACTCAAGCCAAAAGATCGCCTAAGCGTAATCGCCTTCGATCATCGGGCAAAAGTAATTGTGCCGAACCAAGCAGTAACTGATATTGAGTCTATTAAACAGAAAATTCAGCTGATGGTTGCTGATGGGGGGACTGCTATTGATGAAGGACTACGCTTGGGATTGAAAGAAATAGCGTCCCAAAATCTGCACTGTGTATCCCGCATTTTTTTATTAACCGATGGAGAAAATGAACACGGCGACAATAATCGTTGTCTGAAATTGGCAGAACTAGCGTCAGAATATAACGTAACCATCGATACGTTAGGTTTTGGCGAGCATTGGAATCAGGATATTCTGGAACAAATTGCCGATTTAGCCCAAGGAACTATAGCCTATATTGAACAGCCAAATCAGGCAGTGACTGAGTTTGAGCTTCTGTTTACCCGCGCCCAGTCTGTAGGTTTAACCAATAGCTCTTTAACGATGGAGTTAATGCCTAAAGTTCGTCTAGCTGAATTAAAACCAGTGGCACAAGTAGCCCCTGAAACAATTGAACTACCAATTCATTTAGAAGGTAATTACTTTACGGTTCGTTTGGGAGATCTGATGATGGATCGACCACGGGTAATTTTAATCAATTTTTATATCAACCAGTTGTCCCCAGGTACTCATAAAATTGCAGCAGTGCAGCTAAAGTACGACGATCCTAGTACTAATCAAGAAAATCTCCATTCCGATGTTTTGGCGATTGAATTAGAATCTCAAGATTCATATCAGGCTAATCCCAGCGACGAAGTCCAAAATCATATTTTGACTTTAGCTAAATATCGTCAAACCCAAATTGCTGAAACTAAATTAAAAGATGGCGATCGCGCTGGAGCAGCTACGATGTTACAAACTGCTGCTAAAACTGCTCTACAATTAGGAGATCGCTCAGGGGCAACGATCCTGCAAACCAACGCAACTCGACTACAGATCGGCAAAGATTTATCTGAGGGCGATCGCAAAAAGACGCGACTGGTATCTAAAACAATTTTAAAAAATTAAAACACTGCGAAATGATTTAATCACAGTGTTTTAAGCAAATATTTTATCTGGATATATCTGGATACATTCTAAAAATCGTTAGTTCTAACCGCCAACCAGCGACATTAGTAAAATTACAGCTACGCTGCTAAAAGCAAGAAGTAAAGCGAATATAATTGATTGACTTAAATCTGAAGAAACTTTCATGAGCTTAATTTTCCTAAATTTTTCCTAAATATTGTTGTTAGATTACGCAATACAGCTATTGATTAGAAACTACAGAATTTAGCGATGGTAATTAGGGATCAAGCACAACTTATAAAAAATAGCTTCTAATTGATTTTGTATCTATCTGAATAGTATCTAATAATTAGTTTGATTTATCAAAAAAACTCATAATTGCAACTTTTGTTCATAGAACTTCGTCTAACTCAATGATTTTGCGATCCGCTTTTTATCAATAATGTCGGAGTTAGTGAATTGCTAAACCAAAAACATATTTTGTCCAAATTGAGCTTTGGCACAACTTCAACAGAGCTAAAACAGGTTGCCCAAATTGGAATTGAAGCTTATATACAGTCTCAGCTTGAGCCTCAATCTATTAATGAATCTTCCCAACTAGAAAATTATTTATACCAGCTTGATTTAATTAACCGAAACCCAATCGAACTAAATCAAGAGGCTACTGCTTTGCGCAAAAAGCTGCAAAATTCACAACTATCGAGTGAACAGCAGCAAGAAATTCAGCAAGACAGCAGAAAATTAGCTATTGCAATGGTAAATCAAGCTGAGGATGCTCATCTGCTCAGAGCAATTTACTCTAATCGTCAGCTACAGGAAGTGATGGTCGATTTTTGGTTTAATCATTTTAATGTTTACGCTCAAAAAGACGCAGTCAAGTTCTGGTTATACGAATACGAAAATCAAATTCGGACTCATGCTTTAGGCAGCTTCTATGATTTGTTGTTAGCAACCGCAAAACATCCAGCGATGCTCATGTATTTAGATAATCAAATGAATACTGCGCCAGATAGCCCTGCGGGCAAAAAGCACAACAGGGGTCTAAATGAAAACTATGCTCGCGAATTAATGGAGTTACATACTTTAGGAGTAGACGGAGGCTATAGTCAGGACGATGTCATCGTTCTGGCTCGAATATTTACAGGTTGGAGTATGGATCGTTCGGGGAAAAAAGGAGAACAAAAAGGTTTTTACTTTTTTGCTAGTCGTCACGATCGCCAAAATAAACTATTTTTAGGACACCAAATTTCTGCTAGTGGTATTGAAGAAGGCGAAAAGGCTCTAAAAATCCTGGCAAATCATCCTGCAACTGCCCATCACATTAGTTATCAGCTAGCGCAATATTTTGTTGCCGATCGCCCCCCCGAATCTTTGGTTAATCATCTAGCTAAGATTTTTCTTGATAGTAGGGGTAACATCCAGCTAGTTATGGATGCTTTGATTCACAGCCAAGAATTTAACAATCCCCAATATTTTGGACAAAAGTTTAAAACCCCTTACCAATATTTAATCTCCTTGGTGCGATGGGGAGAGATTCAACAGCCTAACCTCAAGAGATTACGCGGAATGCTATTTCAGCTATCAATGCCCACCTATGGATGTATAGCCCCTAACGGGTATAGCAATGCTCAATCAGTTTGGTTAAATCCTCAAGCAATGCTACAACGGACAGGTTTAGCTACGGCGATCGCCAACGGAGTTTTGAATAAAAACAGTCGAGTTGAGATGCAACAACTAGAACAAAATTTGGGCGTAGTTTCTTCGCGGACAAAACAGGTGATTGAACAAACGCCAGTCAAGCTACGTACTGCCTTAATGATGGGCAGTCCAGAAGCAATGTATCGCTAAACTAGGTCAGTAGGAAATAAAAAATATATATAAAATAATATATGAAAATATATGAAAAGAAGAAGTTTTTTAACGGCGGCAAGTTTAGCAACGGGAGGAATGTTATTGCCAATCGGGTGTAATAGCTGGGTGGCGCAACCAACTACTAATAAACCTAATAACCGCAAGCGTTTGGTGGTGGTGTTTCTTAGAGGTGCAGTTGATGGCTTGAATATTGTCATTCCCCATCAAGCAGCAGAATACTATGAAGCCAGACCAACGATCGCCGTACCCTATCCACAGCAGCCCAATGGGACAATCGATCTCGATGGCTTTTTTGGTTTACATCCCCAACTCAAAGAACTGATACCTTTCTGGCAGAATAAGCAATTGGCGTTTGTACATGCTAGCGGTTCTCCTGTACTGGAGCGTTCTCATTTTCAGGCTCAAGATTATCTAGAAAATGGGACTCCAGGAGTCAAGAATACCCCTGATGGCTGGCTGAATCGACTGTTAGCCCAATTACCTCAAGATACACCCACTCAGGCTATTAATGTTGGGGTAACTACCCCTTATATTCTTAAGGGTAAAATGGCGATCGCTAGTCTCAAACCAGGTAAAAATTCCGCAGCACCAATTGCCACAGATCGTCCTCTGATTCGAGCAGCTTTTAGTAAGTTGTATAGTGGCAGCGATCCTTTGAGTAAGGCATATCAAACTGGCAGTAAAGCTAGAGATATAATAACAGCGGAGTTGGGGCAAGAAATGAGCGAGGCTTCACGGGGAGCAAAAAGCGTTAACGCCTTTGTTGATGATGCTGCTGAGGTGGCAAAATTGATGGTAGGCAACGCTAAGACGCAATTAGCCTTTATGGAAATTGGCGGTTGGGATACCCATGTGAATCAAAATCCTCTGTTAGACCGTTTATTACCTTCTTTAGGTGAAGGTCTAGCCACTTTAGCTCATGGGCTCAAACCAATTTTTGCCGATACTGTCATTGTGGTGATGTCTGAGTTTGGCAGAACAGTACGAGAAAACGGCAATAAAGGAACAGATCACGGTTACGGCAACGTCATGTGGCTTCTAGGAGGCCCAGTACGTGGAGGCAATGTCTACGGTAAGTGGTTGGGATTAGATCACTCGGCACTATATCAAAACCGAGATTTACCTATTACCACCGATTTTAGAGAAGTATTCTCCTCAATCCTACAGCAGCACCTATCTGTTCCTGGCGATCGCCTAAATCAAGTTTTTCCCAATTTTCAATTAACTAACAAAATCGATTTTTTGGTTTAGGATTCTTGACTAGAAATATTTATTTAGTTTCTAGTTTCTAGTTTCTAGTTTTTAGTTTCTACCTACTACTTTTTTTTACTATCCAATTAATTTTGCACGACTACTTATTAAACTGAACTATTCCAAATGCTTTTGCCCTGATCCTCATTAAAACGATAGAACACAGGCTCATCTTTAAATTGATGCTCATTAGTGACATGTTGAAAAATGCCTTTATCCAGCATTTTTTGACCTAAAACGATCGCATCTTCTCGGGATATTTTTACCTGATTGACAAGCCAATCGACGGCTTCATTACCCAAAAAACAGCGTTGAAACAGCATTAATTTATGTCGTCGAGTTTTAATTTCTACCCCTCGTTCTGAATGCATTTCAATCGCTAACTGCCTGAGACTAATTCTTTGAGCATTACCTTTGGGTTGAGAACTATCAGCAGAGGGTTGAGATTTAGCTGTTGTTTGCTCACTAGAGCCTGGAATGATATTAGATTTATGCTTGTTATTTTGCATCCAGATCCCTACACTGTTCCTACCTTTGACTAGTAAGGTGGCAATCTGCGATCGCTCTTCATGGTCTAGATATTCTTCACGACATTCTTTGATTGCAGCCTCTATTTCTTCCTTGGGGAAGGATTTTTCTCTAATAAACAGATTTTTGTTATAGATTAAGCCTGATAATGTTTGATCTCCGCTTTGTATTTTACAATACTGTACCTGTGTATGATCTAAGAAAAGCATTTTTTTCTCACTCCTATATCTGCCCCTATAGCTAAGCAAAATAACAATCTGTTTACACACAGTTATAACTTAAGTTTTGCAGTCATCACAGTGAAAAACAGTTATTGATCTATGCTTTTGACGGGAACGATTTTTGTATATTCAAAATTATTCAAGCTGGGTTTAACCAAGAGATAATCTTGTTGATTTAATTCGAGATGATCTTGCTTACAGTTCTGTTTTGGGGAGTAATAGGTTAGCACATATTCTTGCCCAATTAAAGATTTTGTTGCTTGTTCTACCTCTCCCTGCCATTGAGTTTTAGTAACTAAAATAATTAGTTGATTGGCTAGTTGAGGAATTGCTGTAGCTACCTGTCGGCGATAGATTTGGTCTAGGCTGCCAAAAGGAGAATCCATCACAATGGGAAAAGTGCTGCTGTCATAACCCACTAAACTATTGCCCTCACTCCATTGTCTAACGCGATCAATGATGCCACCAATAAACGACAGGCTTAAAATCTGGTTTTCTCCCGTCGATGCAGCCACAGGTGCAGCAATCCCCGAAGTATTCTCGATTAAGGTTAATTTATAATCGCTACTCAGTTTGGGAAGATAAGGGGTAAAGGAAATAAAGCTAAAAATTTCCTGCACTTTCTGTTCCAAAGCAAGACGAAACTGCTGTTCAAGACGACTCCTAACTTCATGCAGCCTAACGATCGCTTCCTCTGTAACAGCAATTCTAGTTTGAGCTAGCTTTTGTTTAGTTTCGGTTAGCTGATGTCGAGCGATCTTTTGACTTAATTGCTCCAATTGTTGCGTGCGATCGCTTTGCTGTTGTTGGTTTTCACCCTGTTCTAAAATTAGACCTTTGATTTTCTCTTCAATTGTCTCAATGTTTTGCTGTAGCTGTTGGGCATCTCGATTTGGATAGCTATTTAATTGTTTATTTGCTTGCTCTGTCTCCGTTTCTAAGCGATTCAGTTCGAGATACTGCTGCTTAATTTCTGCCTGTTGTCGATCTAGCTGCTGCCAAAAATCAGCCGCTTGAGACTTGATTGTGTTTACCTGCGTCTCTAAACGAATTGCCGATTCTTCAATGTTTTGTAATTCTGCTTTTTCCAGCCATGACTTAACGTTGTTGTATGTATCGGTGTTGGGAGTAAGAATCCCGCCACAAAGACAGCGCTGTTGCTCTAGTAGTTGCTGAATAAATTCTTGTTTGAGTCCACTCGAAAGCTGTCCGCGATCGCGCAATGTTTGCAGCAAGCTAATAAAGCGATCGCTGATAGACGGGAGAAAAACTACATAGCTATCCTGTGACAATAACTTTTTTAATTCTTTTTTACTTTGGAGCAAATTTTGCTTAATTATTTTCTGCTGTTTAACTAACTTCAGCTTAAGTTTTTGGATCTCATCAACCCCACTAATTTCTAATAGCTGTCGCGATAAAGTTGCTTTACGCTGTTCCAACTCAGCTACTTCTTTAGTAATTTTGGTAATTAGTTGTTTAATCGCTTCAAGATCTTGCTCTAAATTAATTTGCTCTTTTAATAGCTGCTTAGTTTGAGCATCGCCTAATTCTGCCAACTCCTCTTGCAGACTTCTTTTAGCTTTTTTTAAATGTTCAATTCCCCGATCTAAAACCTTAACTCCTAGCAACTCCTTTGTATCTTCGGCAATATTGGAGTTATGATTCTGACGAAAAAAACCATCGATTCTTTCCCCGTCAAAGAAAAAATACTGATGTAAACTAGCGGGTAAAATGCGATTAATTATATCTTCTGGCGACTCTAGAGGCGGATACCAACGTCCATCATCTCCTGCCACCAGCATAAATAAATTAGCCTGAGTGTAGTTGATCTGATGTTGAACATTCTTGCTGGCGTAACACTTGCGCTTTAATTGATAGATCTTGCGATCGCGTTCAAACTGTAGCTCAACCCAACATTCTACTGCTTGCTCTGGCGCTGCTTCGGCAAGAGATTTTTGATTAACTAATAATTCTGGTGAAGCAAAAGCTGCCGTAAACTTTTCATAGAGTACCCAAGTAAAAGCATTGAGAATAGAAGTCTTACCTGCACCATTATTGCCATAGATGACAGTGGTGTTTCTTTCCCCGCTGGCAAACTTAATCTGTGGGGTTTTGCCATAAAATTGGCGAAAGTTACACAGTTGCAGGTAATTTAACTTCATTGCACAGTATGTTTAATAATATTCAGAATATCATCATTAATATTACGGGGAGTTTTTAAATAAAGCTTGTCTTTCTCTAACTTTAAAACCTGTTCAATTACCTGCTTTACTTTTTTTGGTGCATTGACGATCGGCTCTTGAATTGAAGTTAAATCTGAATTTATTTGCTGGTTATGGTTAAATAAATCGCTCATAAATAATTACTTATCTTGATGATTTTAACCATTTTAACCATTTTAACCATTATTTAAGCTAGCAGAACCTTCATGCGCGGTTTTGACCCATTTTAAGCGTTTGGGACGGATGGACATTCTCGCCGTGACGCTACACATAACTATTTGCCAATGGAGCATATAAACTAAACCCCGTAAAGATTGACCCATAATCTTCAATAGATCGGCTAGATTGATTGCCTTGCCAGATGCATTTTGGATGCGAACTAATCCCCGAAACATTCCCGCAAAACCCCAGGCAAACAGCAAAGCGGTCACAGGACTGAGGATGGGCAAACGGTGACGAGCGATCGCCATAATCCCATCAGGTACGTTAGCTGCGGGAACAAGGTATTGCAGCAGCATCCAGCAGAGTAGATCGATTCTTTTGCCAAATCCCATCGGCGTGCGGAAAATATAGCGCCAGTAGTCGAGATAGCGCTGATAGCCTCCTTCTGCCCAACGATTGCGCTGATGCCATAAGGAAGAGGCTTTAGTTACTCCTTCTTCTAAGACGGGAGGAGTCAGCAGAAAACCAATTTTCCAATTATCCAAATGAAGACGAATGGTTAGGTCTAAATCATCGGTAATGGTTTCCTCATTCCAACCACCACAGCTATCAAGAGCCTTGCGGCTCACAAACTGACCATTACCTCTTAATTCGCCAATACCACCCACGGCAATACGCTGTTGCTGGAAATAGCTATCTAGAGCCATTTCGGCTGCTTGTCCCTTCGTCCACAAGTTTTCCTCAGAGTTGGCGATCGCTTTTCTGACCTGGACTGCTCCCATTTGAGTATCATCAAACAATGGTACAACTCTTTTTAACAGATCGGGTGACACCTTGGCATCGGCATCAAATACGCCAATAATATCGCCAAAAGTTTGAGGAATTACCTGATTTAATGCTCCTGACTTGCCACCCCCCGCATTAACTGCTCGATGGACTACTTTTAGTTGAGGATATTCTGTAGCTAGTCGATCTAAAATTGCTGGAGTATTATCAGTACTGCGATCGTCAATTGCCCAAACTTCATATTTATCGGCTGGATAATCTAGGTTACAGAGCATTGCGACCAGATTACCGATGACAATTTCCTCATTCTTGGCTGCTACCAACAGAGAGACTTGGGGCGCATCGGTCAAAAGCTCATCGGGCAAGGGGTTAGGTACATCATCTGATTTAGCAAATAGATAGCGTAATATTTGCATCCCCACCAAAGACGTAAAGCCCCAAACCAACCAGATTCCCCAGCTAACTAGATGCAGCATGATTACAGTGAGCCAAACTGTCGTCAGTAAAAAAGCGGCTTTCTGTCTACGTCCCGCTAAACCCTGAAAAAAATCTTCCCGAAACTCTTCTTCGGCAATTTCTGGGTCAGATAATTCAGCTAAGAGAGAATTAATGGGGTCTAAATCTGGATCGGATTTTTCTTTTGGCCAGTAATTCTCTGTCATAATTATGTTTTCAAATCTGCGCTAGGCTACAAAATTTAGGCGATTCCAAGGCTACGGGTTACTTAATTGTGTCCTTGATATTTCCAATCAGCAATCAATTCATTGTCAATCTTCCTGGCTCAATTGTAGCGAAAATTGTAAACTTTCTTGACAAAAATTAAATTTGCCCAGGGACTAATATCTTAACTTTATTGGTTCTCGGGGTGGTTTTTGGTTAAAGTAAGTAGCAGCAATAGTTTAATTTTTCTAAATTTAATTTAAGTTATTACAACATGATGATCGGCAGTTGGCTTGGGGGGTTGGCGATCGCTTTAGCCTCAGTATTATGGGTGGAATTAGTCAGGGATTTGTATCATACTCTGTCTCATCTCTGGCAACCCTTATATCGGCTTCATGTCTGGCATCACAAAGTTTTTCGCCCCGATCTATCAGTAGTCAGCGATACGATTTATCGTCAAGCGCATTGGTATAATGATGTCCCCGAAGCTTTGGTTATGTTGGCATTAAGTATCTTACCTGGGACGCTGATCAATCATGGGAATATTACGCCTCAGTGGGCAGCATGGACAGGCTCTGTTTATACTCTTAGCTTTTTGTTAGGAGCGATCGCTCGTGGATTGGGTATTCCCTGGGTAGATGAATTAACAGACGTGACTCATCGACCAGGAGAATTTACTACCCTACCCTCGCGCTGGTTGGTTAATCGTCCTTATCACTGGCGACATCATTTTGATAATCAAGATGCTTATTTTTCTGGAACTTTGACGGTGGTAGATAAACTTTTGGGGACAGCGCTATCGCTCAAGCATAAACGCATTGCCGTTACAGGCGCATCAGGAACTCTGGGTAGAGCTTTATTAACCCAACTGCACTTGGCTGGGGCAAAAGTAATCGCTTTAACTTCATCTGAGACAGAGATCGAGCTAGAAATTGGTTCAGCAAAGCTCCCTATCAAAACTTTATCCTGGCAGGCTGGACAAGAACAAGAATTACTTTCTCAGTTAGAAAAAGTGGATATTTTGATTCTCAATCATGGAGTTAATGTTCATGGTCAACGAGATCACAGTGCGATCGCTCAATCCTATGAAATTAACACTTTTTCTACTCTACGTTTGATGGAGTTGTTTTTCCAAACCGTAAAAAGCGATCGCGACATGATTCGCAAAGAAGTCTGGGTCAATACTTCAGAAGCAGAGGTCAATCCTGCCTTTAGTCCTCTCTATGAACTGAGTAAAAGAGCGATCGGTGAACTGGTCACCCTGCGTCGTTTAGATGCTCCCTGCATGGTGCGGAAGTTGATTTTAGGACCCTTTAAAAGTCAGCTTAATCCTGTTGGGGTGATGTCGCCTGAATGGGTAGCAAAACAAATTGTTAACTTAGCCCGTCGAGACATACGCAACATTATTGTGACGATTAATCCTTTAACTTTTATCTTTTTTCCCTTTAAAGAATTTTTTACCTCTGCTTATTTTCGCTTGTTTAGTTCGTCTGAACGACCACAGCAAAAAAAATCTAGTTTATAGATCTGGCTTTGCTGGTAGAGGAACGTTTTTGAGTTGATCGGGATTTAAATCTGGCAGAGGTATATTTCGCAAGCGATCGCCTAATGATGGTGATGAGTTATCTGGTGCAGGCACAGGTTCGGGTTTTGGTTTGGGTTGCGTTGCTGGTTTAGGTGCAGGCGCAGGTTCGGGTTTTGGTTTAGATTGCGTTGCTGGTTTAGGTGCAGGCGCAGGCTGGGGCTTTGGTTGGGATTGCGTTGCTGGTTTGGGTGCAGGCGCAGGCTGGGGAGACTGTTTTTGTTCAGATTGGCGAATAGAAGGTAGTGTCAAAGCAGGACAGATTTGGGGATCGTATTCGTAATTGATCTCTACTTGATAAGGCTTGGGCTTATTTGTGTCGTTCTTAAATAGGCGCGATCGCAGATCTTGATTGGCTTGTTGATTAAAAATGGGATATTTTGAGCCTTTTAGTAAATCAAGGGTAACAACTTCGCCTGTGGTATTAACCATTACACCAAAAACGCTACTTCCTTGGAGTCTTACAATACAGGCATCGCGGGGATAAGTACCTTTAATGGCGATATTGTCTGGCTTGGCATCTTTAATTTTAGCTACCCAGAGAAGATAGTTTTTTCTGGCTTCCTCATTACTAGTCCCCTCCTTGGTAGGAGTTATACTTTGACGCAAGCTAGCAATCCGCTGTTGCGATGCAGCTACTTTTTGGGCAGCAATAACTTCTGGGGTATCCTGTGGCTTAGTTGTGGGTTCAGTTTCAGGCTTCGTTTCGGGTTGCTTTTGAGGTGGTTGAGGCTTGGCCGTATTAGTTGGATTTGAGGGAGTTTTAACTATTGGGGTTTTTGTGGATGACTGGGGAACTTTACCCAGATTAGGGGGTAGCTTGATTGGTTCAACTTGGAAATCTGAAGGATCTAGATCTGTTTGCGTTTGTGGAGGCAGGGGTAAATTAGACCAATTACCTACTGGAGGCAGGGTAATATCGGTTATGGGCGGTAAAGGAGGAAAATTAGACTGTGGTGGTGGCGGAATAATTAGGGGTGGTAAATTAGCAGGATCTGCATTTCCAGGCAGCAAATTGGGTGGTAAATTAGCAGGATTGGTGAGGCTTGCAAGATCTGGAGTTTTTAATTGAGGCTCAAGATCTGGCAAACGAGCCTGTTGTTCTGAATTAAGTTCAATAATCGAAACTTCTCTTTTGCCATCATCATTGTTCAATTTCAACGTCGGCAAGCCAAACTTTAACACCAAGAGATGAACCACAACTGACAGCAATAAACATAGCTGTGTTGGGCTAACTAACTTACCAGATTCATGATCTAATTGTGACTCGTAGGACATAACCCGCAACTATCAAAATATAAAAACAATATCTAAAATTTAGTTGTCTAATTTACAGAATAACTTTAAAAATAAGATACGTCTGATTTAACCAAGAAATCGAAAAAATTACTACCCACACTAGGGTAAATGACGAATAGCTTGCTCTTTAAACTTGTACCAACTTAGCATCAACATCAAACATCTCTCTGGAACAAAGTAAACAAACTCTTTTGAGCAAGCACTCAGGAACATTGAGTTGAGACAAACCAGATAGTAAAATTATTTTCTAGCTATATTGCAGGCTTTAAAATGTCCAATATTCAACAATTAATTGAGGCAGTAAATCAAGCTGATTCTGCCGACTTGCTCTTGAAAACAGTCGAAGACTTAGCCAAAGTAGGCGATCGCGCTGCTATACCTACCTTAGTTGAGGTATTGGGCTTTAACAATCCTGGTGCTGCGGTTGCTGCGGTTGATGGTTTAATTAATATTGGTGAGCCTGTTGTTGACTATCTACTAAAAAATTTAGACGGTTATAATTACGGTGCCAGAGCCTGGGCAACTAGAGTATTTGCGGGGATTGGTGATCCTGCGGCCTTAGATTTATTATTAGAAGCTGCGGTTACAGATTTCTCTCAAAGCGTGCGTCGCGCAGCAGCAAAAGGGTTAGGGAGTATTATCTGGTCAAAGCTGCCTCCAGAGGAGGTGATCGGCGCACAACAAAAAGTATTAGATACTCTTTTATTAGCAACACAAGATGGAGAGTGGGTAGTCCGCTATGCTGCGGTTGTAGGATTAGAAGCATTAAGTAGAACTTTGACAGTGAATCAACCTGATTTACTACCGAAAATTATCAGGAAGTTTCAGGAACTAGTTAAGAGCGAGTCAGAACCAGCCGTTTACGCTCGAACTAAATATGCGCTCCGAGGGCTAAGTTGAGCCTACATCCGTACAAGATTAGGTGAGGACATATTAAAGTTATTTGCTCGTAAGTAATAAGTAATAAGTAGCTAGGTGGAATTAAATATAAAACGCTCCAAGCAGTAATTACCAAGTTCACTACGATGCTTCACTCCTTGTCTGATAGTCATCGCCAAATCATACTCATTATCAAAAATCTGTCTGGCGGTTGCGTGGACTTTCAGTTGATGCCACTGTGTTTCAATTGGATTGAGATCAAGACAATAAGCAGGTAAGAAAAACAGTCAGAGTCCTGGTTCTGACCAATGTTTCCAACAGGCACGAACCTTTTTGACTGTAGCTAGAACTAACTAGACTGCATCGACAAAATCCTGCTTCATCTAAATATATCAAGTCGATAGTTCCTTCCTCTGCTGCCATTTCCAACATAGCTAGGTCAGCTGTTTTAATCTCTTTTAGTTGTTAGTTGTTTATTTTGCTTGTTTCTATTGCTCTGTCTAGTTCTTTTCCAACGAGATCTTTTGTCTTGGTGCGCGTTCCCTTGCGTCCTACGCCGTCCTTAAGGATAAGCTTCGCAAATGGTACACCTTCGGATATGGTACCGCTCCGCATAAGGCGGGGTCGCACCGCTTTTTGAGTATTCGTCTCAAGCGATCGCTACTCAAATTTACCGCCCGTTCTTGTTGAAGTTTTCGCGCTAGTTGAACAATATTATATGTTCGCTCCTCTTCAATTAAACAAGCTTCTATGTCTTCTAGATCTTCGTTTTTCCACTTGGGTTTGGCGCCTCTTCCTCGATCTGACCAAAGCCCGACCAAACCTTTATTTGACCACCTTTGAATTGTCGCTCTTACTGTCTGTTCATGGCCATCAAATCTTCGCGCAATTTCTGCTACGTTTAGACCTTGAGCATTTAGCTTGAGCATCTGCGCTCGATTTCGAGTTCTATCAGGCACTGAGTTGGCTTTGTGTAATTCTCCTCAAGTTTCTTCTTCCATCCAACTCAGTTTTACTCGAAGTGGTGCGGGCATTTTTAACTCATTTCTCTGCTTTTCAACGTGAGTTCGACAAAGTTAGAAAGTAGCAGAAGGTAGTGCCAATAATTCTTTCGGCTCTAGATCGAGAGAAGGTTT
>NZ_PVWF01000246.1 GCF_003003995.1 Pleurocapsa sp. CCALA 161
TGTAGCGACCCGAAATGTGCGATTCGTTTCTAGGTGAATACATAGCCTAGAGTGTTGGTAAACATAATTAAATGGAGGTAAGTAATAACAAAACAAACCAACATAACTTGTTAAGTAATGAGGGTAAAAGTCCCTCCCGTCAGAGGAAGACGTGATGCCAAACCTACCCACATAGAGGCTAATCACCAAAATGAAGCTGGGAATAGAGCAGAATCAGAGATGTACTGACTACATCACACTGCTGCTAGGTAAGTCGTCATGGTTAGCATCAAGCAAAGTAACCTTAAAAAGTGTCCAAGTCGCAATAAGGAAAGTCAGGTAAAGAAAGTTCCTTTATTAATCACAACATTCTCGCCAACCTATATTTCGCGGATTGGTATTCCTCTAGAGAAGTGATGGGCAAAGTGGTTATGACCTAAAACGACAAAACAATTACTAACAGGAACGAAGAAAAACTTGTCTGACTTCTTTAGTCAATATCGAAAGCCAAAGTGGAGAAACATGATTAGTTTCTTAGCGGAAAGACAAGGGTAAGATGCAACCTAACAATTAGTTGCGGCTAAACAGAACATATTCAACCGAGAAGACCAAGTTATGACGCAGCCCCCCGCTAGCGATAAATGGAAGCAACTCCCGTGGAAGAAATTTCAGAGAATTGTCTTCAGGCTACAAAGAAGAATATGGAAAGCTCAGAAAGCTCATAACTACAGATTAGTACGTCAACTTCAGAAACTCTTACTTCGTAGCCAAGCTGCTAAATTTCTAGCAGTACGTCAAGTCACACAGTTAAATAAGGGAAGGAAAACGGCGGGAGTAGATGGGATAAAGTCTCTCCCTCCCAAACAAAGACTAAATCTGGTGTTTGAATTAGATGTCAATCAATGGCAACATCAATTTCTCAGACGAGTCTGGATACCTAAATCTAAAGTAGAACGTAGAGGATTAGGCATACCAACAATAGCGGATAGAGCGCATCAGAGTTTACTTAAGATAGCACTCGAACCTGCAACTGAAGCCTACTTTTCGGCTGCATCCTACGGATTTAGACCTGGAAGAAGCACCCTAGATGTTCAAAAGAAACTATTTCATAATCTGAGAAGTCAGAGTCATGGAATAACCAAATCCATTTTGGAAATGGATATCGAAAAGTGCTTTGACCAAATCAATCACAGATTTCTGATGAGTCAAATCTCTTTGCCCCCACAGGCAAAACAAGCACTTTGGAAAGCTCTAAAAGCAGGAGTTCAGACCGAGTTTCCAACATCAAAACAAGGAACTCCCCAAGGTGGATGTATTTCACCGCTTCTAGCTAACATTGCTCTTCATGGCTTGGCAGATTTAGGAACAGGTTACAGGTACGCAGACGACTGTGTATTTATTCTCAAACCAACAGAAAACCCAGAAAAACTGCGACACAAAATAGACGAATTCTTAGCTATTAGAGGATTAAGAGTCAAAGAAGCGAAGACCAAACTTGTAACAGCGACAGAAGGGTTTGATTTTCTTGGATGGCATTTTCGAGTCAAAGGAAACGGAAAATTTATCTCCACGCCCTCAGACAAAAACTACAGCCGAATCCAAGAGAATATTAAAACCACTCTTAAAAACAGCAAATTCAAACTTGAAGCTCGAATCAATAAAGTTTGTTTGATGGTCAGAGGTTGGAGGAACTACCATAAACACTGTGACATGAACGACCATAATTTGTGGTTTGTACGCTACTGGTCATGGAAATTCATTCGCCAACAAGGTAGATTTAACCGAAGAGAAACAGACCAACAAATTGACAGAGCTTTTCCCAGTGTCTCTTGGTCAGTTAATAAATTCGTTAATGTCACAGGAACAAAGAGTCCTTTTGACGGGGATTTAGCTTACTGGTCTCAAAGAAAATCTAATCAATATAATGGTCATACAGTTAGAGCCTTAAAGAGACAAGGATACAAGTGTGGAGAATGCTCGTTAGCTTTTCTGCCTGAAGACAAAGTAGAACTACATCACATCGACGGTAACCATCATAATTGGAAGAACTTGAATCTTGTAGCTTTACATCGAGAATGTCATCAGGGTCAGGAGGTTCATTCCTCCTCAAGACAGCAAAAGGTAAAATCCTAAGTTTAGCTAGGAGCGTAGTGCGGTTAACATCGCACGCTACGTTCTGAAGGAGAGGTGTTCCCTGGTAACAGGGACATCGACTCTAAT
>NZ_PVWF01000247.1 GCF_003003995.1 Pleurocapsa sp. CCALA 161
TTTGAGCAGTTGTTACCCCAGAAGTCTACGTTGATTCAGCAATTAGAGACAACACCTGTCGAAAAGCGTGAGGAACTACTTATGACTCATATTCGCTCTGAAACTGCGATAGTATTAGGTTCAAAAGTGCCGCAAAGAATAAAGCTTCGACAATCTTTGTTCGAGCTAGGGATAGACTCTTTAATGGCCGTCGAATTGAAAAATCGTCTAGAATCAAGTTTAGGCATTTTTTTAAGTTCTACTTTATTATTTGACTATCCTACCCTGGAAGGTTTAGTAAATTATTTAATAGAGAAAATAATACCAATGGAGTTTTCTTTAACATCGGCAGAAGAAACATCACCAGCTGAATCTCAGTCGACATTTCGGAAAGAAGCAGAACAGATATCAGAATCGGAGGCTGAAGCAAGATTGCTTAAAGAATTAGAACAAATGAATTATTAGTATCACAAGTTAGTCTGTTTGAATCCCTGGAAGGTGCCTTTAAGTATAACAACTAACGGCATTACTGTATCAAAACATGAACTATGAAAATTTAAAATTAATGCATGTTTTGAAGCTAATAGCTAATCGGCTATTTCGCATCTAAGCTTCCGATCTGGTTGACTGAAACTATCAAGGATAGCTCTACTAGATCCAATGTAAATACGTCTAAACCTATCTACGAATATTTTACTATCGGCTTCGTAGCTAAAATCAGCAACACATAATTAACCTAAAATTTACCAGCTATTAAGTAAAAGGTATTAAACATGACAACTAATTTAGAACATGCAAACACAAATAATTCTTTATCAGCTACTAAACGAGCACTAGTAGCTTTGAAGGAAATGCAGTCTGAACTACAAGTTTTCAAATATGCTCAAAGTGAACCGATAGCTATTATTGGTATGGGATGCCGCTTCCCTGGGGGAGTAAATTCCCCTGCTGACTTTTGGCAGTTATTAAACAAGGGCGTAGATGGCATTACTGAAGTTCCTTCTCAACGCTGGAATATTGATGAATACTATGACCCAAACCCCGAAACCCCTGGCAAAATCTCTACCCGTTACGGAGGATTTATAGACCAGGTTGATAGGTTTGATGCTCAATTTTTCAATATTGCTCCGCGGGAAGCAGTTAGCTTAGATCCTCAACAAAGACTTCTTTTAGAAGTAGGTTGGGAAGCTCTAGAAAACACGAACCAAGTGCCAGAGAAACTGTTTAATAGTTTGACAGGAGTATTTATCGGCATTACTGGTAATGACTACGCCCATCAACTCTTAGCTAGTCAACCTCCAGATGCTTATTATGGCACAGGCAATGCTTTATCGGCAGCAGCTGGACGTTTATCGTATACGTTCAAATTTACTGGTCCAAGTTTGGCAGTAGAAACTGCTTGTTCCTCATCTTTAGTGGCTCTTCATCAAGCTTGTCAGAGTTTGCGAGCTAAAGAATGTAACTTAGCTTTGGTAGGTGGGGTTAACTTAATGCTCTCTCCTCATCTCTCAATTTTCTTTAGTAAAACCAAAGCTTTATCTACTAACGGTCATTGTAAGACTTTTGATGCAGCAGCAGATGGTTATGTGCGAGGGGAAGGATGTGGTATTGTAGTGCTCAAACGGCTATCTGATGCAGTGGCAGACAAAGATGATATTCTTGCAGTCATTCGAGGTACGGCAGTTAATCAAGATGGTCCTAGTGGTGGGTTGACAGTACCGAATGGCCCTTCTCAGAAAGCAGTAATTCGGCAAGCATTAAAAAACGCTAATTCAAATCCTCTAGATATTGACTATGTCGAAGCTCACGGCACAGGAACTAGTCTAGGAGATCCTATTGAAGTAGAGGCTTTGTGTCAAGCTTTCTGTCAAGAACGTTCTGAAGAGCAACCTTTGATTATTAGTTCAGTCAAAACCAATATCGGTCACTTAGAAGCAGCAGCAGGAATTGCAGGATTAATTAAGGTTGTGTTGCAAATGCAACATCAAGAAATTGCTCCTCATTTACATTTTAATCAACCTAATCCTTACATTAATTGGGATGAATTACCAGTAAGAGTCCCTAAGACTAATTTACCTTGGATAAAAGGAGAAAAATCTCGTCTGGCAGGACTGAGTTCTTTTGGGTTCAGCGGCACTAATGCCCATGTAATCTTAGAAGAAGCTCCAGAACAAGTGGTCGAAAGTCAGAAATCAGAACCGAAAAGCTC
>NZ_PVWF01000248.1 GCF_003003995.1 Pleurocapsa sp. CCALA 161
CAAAACCCAGTCCTGCTCCCCTGGTTAAATCGCCCTGATTGATAGCAGACAAGGCTGCTCCTGTGATGACTCCTGCCAGATGTAAACCGAGAAATAGCTTGAGTATCTTGTGGCGTTCAAAGGCGATCGCTTTGTTAATTACTGCTGTAATAGTTTCTACCCTCCTAGAGGAAGTTCCTACGCCATTACTCTTTGGCTGTTGCGTTGTCGAGAAATCCTGGCTAGGATCTTTTTTGTGGCTGAGGCTGGGTTTTCCATCATGGAATCAAAGGTTTTTCTGACTGCTTTTTCTGATTTATGGACTTCTTCGGCTAATTCCTGCACCGAAAAATCTCTGTGCTTCATATAATCAACGGTCAGGTAATTAAAAGCTGTTAAATTTTGGGCAGCACTGTATTGGGCAGCGATATCAATTGAGGCTAATTGTTGTTCTTGAATATCTGCTAGGGGATTGGTATCTACATAAACATTTTCGGCTGCTGACTCGTTAATTTCTATCTGTTCTCTATCGGTATGAACAAGTCCATTAGTATTGTTAGTTTCAGGTTTGTTACTAATAGCTTGAGCAGGAGTATTAGAAGGTGCTGCAATTGCAGGTGAAAACCCTTCCATTCCGCTTGTATCCTGAATATGCGCGTCAAGTTCGTCGAGTATTTGGATTTGTTCGTCAGTGTATATTTTCTTTCTGCCATCCTTTACTGCTTCCATGTCATACCCTAATTCAATTAAGTATTCACGGCGTTGATAAAAGTAGGTCTTACCAATGCCATATCTATCGGGTAAAGAGGAAGCTGATAGCATAATTGTTAAAAAAGTATGGACATTTCCATCCTCTTACAGAACTAGTTCGTTTGCATCAGTAATGTCGCGGATAATTAATCAGTCATCAGTTATTGTTTATCGGGGTTAAACCAGTTAGTTGTTGGATTTTTCGGATTATTTCCGTCTTTTTGTTCTCGACTTGAATAACGTCCGCTTCCAAACTTTCTCCTTGCTGCCACATACTCAACATTTGCGTAGTTGAACCATTCCCAAACTGGTA
Source organism: Pleurocapsa sp. CCALA 161 (assembly GCF_003003995.1). GTDB lineage: Bacteria > Cyanobacteriota > Cyanobacteriia > Cyanobacteriales > Xenococcaceae > Waterburya. The sequence goes on from NZ_PVWF01000248.1 coordinate 1,043, forward strand.
GTCAATCTCAATAAGCTGGCGTTGTTGATTGTAGGTAGCTAACTTAGACTGAGCTAAAACATATTCCCTCTCTGCTGTTTCATAATCGAGTACCAGACTGAGAATTTCTTCGTTTAACTCGGATTTAATTTCAGCTTTGCGCCTGTGTAGATTGGCTCGATAGGCTTCTAGTTCTGCACTTTTAACTTCCAGATCGGCGATCGCAATATTATCCTTCTGTACATCTCCACCACCAAAAACATTAGCTGCGATACGGAGGGGATCTGTAGAAAGATAATTAGTCCAGCGTTTCTTTGATGTATGTTCGATCCGTTCACCTGCTACTACTAACCGCTTGTCAATCAGAGCAATTTGTTCGTCTAGGGTTACTAGTTCGGGGGAATTGGCGATCGCTTTTTCAGTTAACTGTTTAATACATTCACGACTACTATCCAAACAGGGTAACTCTGGGTAGTTACTGTTCTGCTTGGGTGGTTTGTCTAGCTTCAGTATTTGGAGTGGATTTGGCTCTGTCGTTGGCGATGGTTGCGCGATGGTCATTGACTGATAAAGTAACAACGGCAGTGAGATTATGGTCAGACTGACCAGTCCATTTAACTTTTTTGATAGTGCCTTCATAGGGTGCTTTGACGGTGCTAAGTTGTTCTATTTGATAGTCGATTTCCTGGATCTGTGTTTCGATTTGGGCTTGGCTGTATTCTCTTTCTGCTAGTAATATTTGGCGTTCAGACTCGGTTTGTTGTAATGATTGATGTTGTTGAGAGAGGGCGATCGCCCGTCGGTTTTGTTCTAGCTGTCTTTGATATTCGATGTATGCGCGGTTTTCTTTAGCGGTGGTTAACTTGCTTTCTTGCACTTCTAGCTGAATTTGGGCTGTAGTTAAAGCAGTTTCTAGGTTTTTCAGGTTGGCTTGTTCGTGTTCGAGAATGAGTTTGAGGTTTTGATCCCCCCTAACCCCCCTTATTAAGGGGGGAACTTCGGAACTTGAGTCAAGTTGGGTGAGGGAGTCGATTTTTTTCTGCTGGAGGGCGAGCGCGTTTTCTGCTTCCTTTAATTTCTGATGTTTGAGTTTGATCTCCGCTTCCTCTTCGGCATAGGAAACTGGGGGCAGTGGGCTAATTTCGGGGATGGGTTTGGGT
>NZ_PVWF01000104.1 GCF_003003995.1 Pleurocapsa sp. CCALA 161
ATCAATACAGGTAAGATGACTTGCTTGATGAGTTAATAGCTGATCTACCAGCCAACAGCTAGACATTCCTTGATAACAGCCTACTTCTAGAACATTGATCGGTTGTTCTGAAAAAAATTTAAGCAGTTCAGACCATACAGGAATACGATAACTAAAAATATCTACCGAGAAAAAATAGTTATGGGAGACACATTGATCCCAACCGCGATGTTCACAGGCTTTTTGAAAGTTGGTAACAGCTTCAGCTAATTTGCCTTTTCCCCGCAGGGCATTACCTAATTGACTGTATACCCAGGGATATTCCTCCACCAGATTAATAATGGCGTAGCAGGTAGAAATTGCTTCATCCCACTTTTCAGTCAGCAAAAAGATTTTAACCAAGTCTCGATATGCCCAGGGAAAATCAGGATCGTATTTAATCGTTAGACGAAAACAGGCGATCGCTTCTACAAATGCACCTTGCTGAAGATAAATCGTGCCTAATTTATAATGTGCCTTAGCTGCGGTTGGTTCAACCTCTAACAGTCGCCGATAAACAGCCTGTGCTAGCTCTAATTTGCCCTGTCGTTGGTAAATTTCTCCTAGATCGAAAAATGCAGCTATTATACCTTGAGTGCCAGCAGTTGCCTGTTCATAACAGGCGATCGCCTCGGTAATTTTGCCTTTTTTTTCTAAGGCTTTGGCTAATTTATAATATCCTTGTTGGTTAACTAAGTTGGGGTTAATCTGAATTGCTTGATACCAACATTCCATTTCTGCATCTCTACGCTGGAGTTGACCATTGATCTGAGCCAAAGCAGAGTAGATCCGCGCGCAATTGGGAAAGTATTTTAGGGCATGTTCAAATGAACCTAGGGCAGCGGTTAAATCGTTTTCCAATAAATGTAGTTCTCCTAGTTGAGAATATGCTTCTGCCAAATTAAGAGTGTGATCTAAAGCTAGAGAATGCCAGACAATAGCTCGGTCAAATTCAGCTCTTCCTTGAAGTAGATTACCTAAATTATTAAAAGCAGCCTGCCACTGTTCAGGATTATCGGCGCTAGTTGTAATTGCCTGTTCGCACTGAGTAATAGCCTGAGCTAAATAGGTAGAATTCACGAATTTAATTGATGAAGATTAATGATGGTTTACGGTTTCTGGCGTTACTCTCTCATTTTAAAAAGACATTGCTTAAATTGATTGCCCTCCGCCAAATTGACAATCTCGGTTCATCAAAATGAATTACACACAAAACTGAAAACTAATTTTAATCTTGTTGCTGACAATGCTGTAAAACCAATTTAAGCGCATCAATACTAACAAAGATATCTTCAGTTAGCGCATTTTGGTACATTAAATTACGTAGAGATGAACAGCTAAAGTTTTTTCCCACTATGTAATAGTGCTGTAAGTCTAGCTGTTGGCTAATCATCCAGTAATCTGTTCTGATGTAGTTAGGAGAAAAAAGCTCAACCACTTGAGTATTAGGAGAACAAAAAACTAGGTTAGTTAGACCCGAACCATGGGGAGAGACAATCATCTTGGCATTAGCAAATATCTCTACCTGCTCTAAAAAAGACATTTCCTCCAGAAACACCGTCACAAAACCTGATTTACCCAGTAACTGGCTAATCTCTACCTCGTTAACCAACTGCCTATTTTTAGCCTTAGCTCGACTAACATAGATTTTAGAACGATCATTCTGACTGTGATCAATTTGAGGCAAGAAGGTTTGTCTGAGAAATCTAATTGTTCCTTCGGGAATCCAGTCCAAATAACCAGGGAAAGAAGGTACAATTAGCTCGCTAGCTTGAATATGACTGTGGCGATCGCTTTCAATAATTTTATCTTGGGCAATCCCCAGCAGTTTTAAAGTTTCTTGCTGATAAGATTTGCTCAAACTATTGACCACAAACCAATCGATCTCTTTGAATTTGATCTCACTGCGCCTTAATAGTTCTAATCTCGGCAAAATATCAAACATCCAATGGTAGTAAACATGACCTGCCAAACCAGATAATAAAGCTACTTTGCCTGTAATTGTTTCGATTGGCGCAATGTTGTCCTGCTCAAAAATTTTATGCTCGACTCTTTCTTGATAAGGGCATCCAGGCAAAAACCAGGGATAGTCTCTCGATAAATCTCCTAACAGATAGTTATCTGGTGTCATAACTGCTATGGCGGAGCAAATTATCCAAGAGTTTTTCTGTGGTGCTACCCAAGCTCTACCATGGGGAATCGTTACCACAAAAGGTAATTCCGTCTCAATTGTAGGAGCTTGCTTGAGAGAACATTTATAGGCATTTTGACCGATCTGAAGTGGTTTAAACTGAGCGATCAGCTTGGTCATGCAATTGTTGCAGTTGACTCCCCCACAATCTGGGTAGGATGTATGACCAGGAGTGATTTGAATAGATTCAGGCTGTCTGACTATTTTGGTTTTTTTAAGGCTGTCTGCTGATTGTGACCACAACACCTGCACATAGTGAAAATTTTGTACATCACTGTCCCTCACCCAGTCTTGAGTGTGGTGATAAATTTGAGTCGGTAATGATGCTAGATTGTCTTCTGTGGGGAATAATTTGGGTAACTGTTTCCAGTCATCTTGGTTGTGATCGTTTAAAACCTTTTCATAGTAATCAATCGCTTGTTCTGCCTGCTGAGTTTTTTCCAACAGCTTACCAAGTTGAAAACAAATTTGAGGTTGATTCGGTTGAACCGCCAAACCTTGATGGTAAATAGTCACGGCAGCATCCAATCTCTGCTGGCGAGCCAGACAGTTTCCTAATTTAAGATATAGCTCTGGATCTTGCGGTTGAAGCTGTAAGGCACGTTGATAATAATTTTCCGCCTGCTTAATCCCGCCAAACTCAAATAAAACATCTCCCATATAATCATAAGTTCGCCAGAGATGATGACAAGCTTCCTCTTGTTGTCCTAGCTTTAACGCCTGAAGCAAGCGAGCGCAGGCTAATTTGGCTATTTCTAAGCGGTCTTCGGGACTGCTGACTAGTTTTCCCTGACAATAAGCATCAATAAACTCTGGTTCTAGCTCAATTATTTTTTGCCAGGATTTTAAAGTCGATGCTAGATCGCCCATTTTGTGCTGCACTTCAGCATAATTACTGTGAGCCAAAACATTCTTGGGATCGAGCTTAAGCACATGGTGAAAACATTGGGTTGCTTGAACATAGTTACCCTGTTGCTGCCAAAGACGACCAAGATTTTGATATGCCAAAACCATGGTTGGGTCTAAAATAATTGCTGTTTCAAAACTAGTCAGTGCAAGTTCTGGTTGAGAATTAAACCAATACACTTGACCTAAGTTATTGTGTAAAGTAGCCCAAGTTGGATCAAAAGCAATGCCTTTTCTCAGGGTGGAAATCGCTTTAGGATACTCTTGTTGACGAGCGTAGGCACTCCCCAAATTACTGTAGGCGCGAATTAAATCAGGCTGGATGATAATTGCCTGCTGATAGGCAGCGATCGCCTTTTCCAGTTCTCCTTTTTGATCGTAAAGTACGCCCAAATTGAAATATGCAGCTTCATAGTCGGGCTTGATTTTAGTTGTTTGATTATAGGCAGCGATCGCTTCTTGCCAATTGCCCATTTGATGCAGCACTACCGCCAAATTGTACTGTAATTCTGCCCAATCAGGGTTTAATTTCAAAGCCTGTTTGTAGTGCCATACTGCCTGTCGAGAATCTTGCTGCTTACTGTGGAGCAAGCCTAATTCTGCATAAATTTCTGCCTGATTAATTTTAGTACCGAGAGTTTTGCGGTAAGCACTAATAGCTAAGGCAATTTGACCCTGTTGAGCGTAAGCTCTAGCAAGATAGGGATAGAAATCAACCCCATTGGGGTCAGTGGCGATCGCCTGTTTACAGATATCAATAACCTGTTCCCATTCTCCTCGCCCTAAGTGAGATTTAATCTTTTTGAATGAGGATTCGCCTCTTATCATTGACGCTAATGGGAATGACCCTGACTCAAATTACAGATATAGATAAAGATAGAGTGATAGGATAACTCGATTAATTCAAAAATAAAGCTATAGCGATCGCTCTGAAGTAATTTGTCAACCGAAATGTCGACAATGACTGAGCAATCTATGACCAATAATTTTAAGTTGAATATTCATTACATACTATTAGACCCACAACTTTTCGTCATGGGTCTACTTGTCTTTACTTCTATTTTAGCGACTAAATATACTCTAGCCTCAGATTGATTTTTATTACGAAATTTCCCAATTATCAGTGCCTTCTTGTTTGCTGATCTGAAGATCTTCCAGACCTTTGCCAATGTTAATTGCTTCTTGTTCCCCAACAGATATTATTCCTGTATTAGCATCGTAGCTCACAGCATCATTACCTACTCCCAAGATTCTGATCATATCAGTACCTTCGTTTTCAAAATCGATAATTTGATCGATCTTGCCAACAAATTCGTCGTTGGCAAATTCAAACAGATCTTGACCAGCACCCCCTTTAAGCACGTCAGCACCAAGACCTCCTTTGAGGGTGTCGTTACCTTCACCGCCATCAAGAAGATCGGCGAAAGCACCACCTACCAGCAAATCATCCCCATCTAACCCTAGCGCAGTAGAACTACCTGCTGCTGTCAGGAGGATATTATCATTCTTACCACCACCCACAATAGTAAGAGGTGAACCAGATTCTTCTCCATTGGGCTTAACCTCAATGAGATTTGCTTCTGACTGCAAACCTATGTATTCTAAATTTTCACCAATGATGGTTGCATTATTCCCTAAATCCAAGACAATACTTGACATAATTAATATATTTAGACTATTTATAGTTTAATTGTGACTAAAATATCCCCCCGAAAAACCTTAGGTATTAAACCTATTGCTACAAACCATCATAATTCATATTTTTTTTATGTCCAGTGATGAACTACCTAAAAATATCTGTTTTAAATTAGTAATAATAAATTACCATTTTCCTCTGTTTATTTAGAAAGATAAGCTTTGTTGTACGTAAAAATACTAATAATAGATAAGCAAGCTCAAGTACAACTAGATAAATGGGTTTTAATTTTAAGATATTTAAATGTTTATTTCGAAAATAGATTTAAGCTAATTTTTAGCTTTTGAAACTCAAATAATTGGTTGTTTAAATATGGCATATCAAGTAAATTCAATTTTGTAAATTAGGATAATCACTGATATTTAAACCGCATTCAGTTTGAAACCAGGAGTTTTTAAGTTAACTGTTCGCAAGTAGCGAGCTGATACCATTTTTCAAAAATAGCTAGACAGATACAAAGGGATGGTTAAAGGTAAAAGGCTTGCACCGCTTAGTTCGGTGTAAAGGGTAAAAGGCTTAGTCTATGATGCTTTTCCCTTTCTCCTTATGCGAAGCGGCTTGCACTTATCGCATTGAGTGTACCCTTTAGGGTTCCCCTTTGACCAACTGTACTAAGTCTCTTGTTACTTTCGAGAATTGGTATGAGTCCTTCAGGCTTGCTTGGCAACTGCGTCGCTCTAAAGGGTATATTCGCAGGTGTACCATTGGCGAATATACCCTTTAGGAGTCCTTGAGGACAAGGGTACAATGTGAAAATTCTGAAAATTCAATTTATTTCTTAGGTATCTCTGCCTAAAAAGCTTAGAGCTTATGGCTATATGCGAAGCGTCATTCTTTAGGACAAACAGTATTGCTGATAGTTTCATATTGTATTTTTGCGGTACACATTTAATTTAGCAACGCCCGATAATTTCTTGGCTATACAGCACATATCAAATAACCTTAAGCAAAGCATAGTTAGAATAGTTCAGTTAATTTAACTACGCAAGCTTGAGTGCTGATTAAAGATCGGCAACTGTATCTGGTGAGACTTCTATTACTCGACGATTTTCTTTAGCTAGCTGCTGATCTGTGATCAGATCTTCAAGTTCGCTGACATTTACCCCAATTTCTTGACAAGCTGATTGCAGATTGTCGATAAATAAATCTTCATTGTTTTCGTATCCTGATAGGGCAGCAGCGACCTTTATTCCTTGTTTAGCATTGGCTTTAGCACAGTCAATTAGTTCTATTCCTTGCAGCATTTTTATCTAGATGATGTAAATACAATGCCTAAATTTGTCATATTTATGCACTGGTTTCATCCGACTAAGGATTGATCAGAGGTAATTGGCGTTAAGGAATCTTCTTTGATTTGTTTAAGATCATCCGTTTGAGCTAAGTGTTGTTCGAGAATATCAAGATTGCGAATATTTGCTTTAAAATAAGCATCAAACAAATCTCCCACGATCGGGACAAAACCAACTGTAGTTTCTAAGGCAATATTCTGAATCATTTTGCTGATTTTAGACTTTTCTAGTCCAAAGCTACTAGCTAAATAAATCATATAAGCAGAAATTGCTGCCCCAACTAAATCTCCTCCTCCTGGAATCAAACCTAAAATAGGGTCTAAACCAATCCGAAACTTAGTTCCAGGAATACCGATCGCTGTATCTAATAATTTGGCAATCTTACGAATTTGACGGAGCTTATTTAACTGTTGTATTTTATTCATCAGAATAATATAAGTTACTGCTTTAAGGCACTGAATTATTTTATAGCGATCGCTATCTAACTTGATCTTTCCTTAGAGATATTTTCTTGATTTTTTTTAAATATATTTGAAATATAATTAAAATGCATTTCTTTTATGAAGATCTCAAATAGGTTCTATAAGCTTTTTTCAGAAAAATTTGATTGGCTGATAAATCGATTACAATACAATAGTCAAGATTTGTAAATGCAACTACACTAGAGGAAGTAATCATGAAAAGTGAAATTAAGCCTAGTCAAACTCCAGATTTAGAAGATCCTAAGTTTGGCTTTAACTCTTATGCCGAACGTTTAAACTCTCGTGCAGCCATGATTGGTTTTGCCGCAATTTTGATTATTGAATACACTACTGGCAAAGGTTTATTGGCTTGGTTGGGTTTACAGTAAAAGGCTTCGCCTTAGCTACAGGCTAAAATCTTGTTTAGGTAAAAAATGAAGATTGAATGATGAGAAGTTAGAGAGTTTGCTGATTAAATACATGCTAAAAGTGTTAAGTGGCAAGAATTGCAACTTTTGCCTATACAGGCTGTCAAGATAGAACCAATGAGCGAATCAGCTAGACCAAATAACCAGAGTAACCCCCATTCTGGCGCAGTGTTAATCTCTCCCCATCTTTCAACTTTATCTCAGGTTAATTCCACTCCTGTTCAGTTGGGGGTGATGGCTTCTGGGAGTGGGACTAATTTTGCTGCGGTGGCAAAAGCGATCGCAGATGGTAAACTTAACGCAGAGATCAAAGTTTTAATTTACAATAATCCCTACGCTCAGGTAAAAGAACGAGCCGAAGAATATAACATTCCTAGCGTATTGCTAGATCATCGCACATATAACCGAGAAAATTTAGACCAGAAAATTGTCGCCGTCTTCAAAGATTATGGTGTAGATTGGATAGTTATGGCGGGATGGATGCGTATTACAACTCAGGTTTTACTGGATGGATATCCTAACCGTGTGATCAACATTCATCCTAGTTTATTGCCTAGTTTTAAAGGAATTAAAGCAATTGAGCAAGCATTGCAGGCAAAGGTGAAGATTACTGGCTGTACAGTGCATTTAGTCACCTTGGAGGTAGATAGTGGCGAGATCATTATGCAGGCAGCCGTGCCAGTTTTAAGCGATGATACTCTAGATAGTCTTCATGCCAGGATACAGGTGCAAGAACATCAAATCTTACCTCAGGCGATCGCCCTGGCTGCATCTAATCTTAAACTAGTTAGTGGTTAAATACCAGCAATAAAATTGCAGCCTACCAACCATCGTCGCGATCGCGATTTTAGAGAACAGGCTGCTAAAATTAAATGCATTCAGTTTTTAAAAGTTGTGCTGCAAGCAAGTTTTTTCACTTAGTATTGATTAAGATTAATACCAGCTTCTTTCGCCATTGCACCGATGCCTCTTTTTTCTAAAGTTTTAATAGCTTTAGTCGATAGACGTAATCTTACCCAGCGATTACCTTCGGCCCACCATACTCTTTTCCACTGTAGATTAACACCCTGCAATTTTTTGATCCGACGGTGTGAGTGAGATACCGCCATTGCATTATTGGCTTTTTTGCCAGTTATTGTACACTTACGCCCCATGATTTACCTTAAAATAATGTTTCACAGTCTCTCATTATAGTCAAACTTAGACATACATTATAATTTTATTCATTCTGTGAGTATCTCTAGACAGCTGTTGTGACAATAGCAGCTAAACCCAATGATGAGAACACTGCATCAACTCCTCAACCAAAAATTCATCCTGCCAACTACAGTTTTGACACTTAAATCCAAATCTTTGATTAGTCAGAAATTCTCGATACTCAATTTGTTTAGATGAGCAGTGAGGGCAGCGACCTTTAATTATGCAAGACTTCAACGATTCGTGTTTATCTTTGATAACTTTCTCGTATTAATAATGTGTATCTAAACTTTTACCTAATTTAATTCATACTAATAGATCTGTTGTCAGTACTTTATATTACCTTAACCCCGACGATAACCCAATAGACGCATAAATTCATTTTGCACTAGACGATAACATTCACAAGCCACTTCTTCTAACCCCTGTTGATGGAGAATTTTGATTCTACCTCTGCTATAGCTAATATTTGATTTATTGGAAGTTCTGCGCGATCGCTCATATGAAAGAAAACACCTTCGATTAAGATTAGTAAAATTGAAGCAGAATATACTTAGGTCTATGCTTCAATCAGATAAATCTGCTCTCAGGGCTTTCTACTAGAGGCTTTTGTCGATCACATCAAACTATTAAAAAGCAAGATTACCGCTCAAGTGATTTATATGATTTATTAATCAAAGTGTAAAAAAATAAATATCTTGTTCAGTTCGGTATTGTACCCAAGTTTACATTTTTTAAAATTATTCAACGCGAATCCGACAAAGCAAACTAGCTAGAGGTTTCAGGTTTGGGCAAATTAAATTTCAAGATTCGCTAAAAGCTGCCCATTTGTAATCAAACCAGTAGCCAAAGGTTTGGCTTATACCATGTTTCAAAAGGACATAAAAATCCTTTAAGGGCGAATAGCCATTCGCCCTTACGATTAATTAGCTGGCGTTGCTGAATCGATGTATGATTATGAAAATTTTTACGGTTTTGTGAATATTAAAAAAGCTTAGAGCTACGAGCCGTATTACTATCATTTTCACATTGTATCCTTGTCCTAAAGGATAAGCTTCGCAAATGGTATACTTTAAATCAGCAACGCCCGATTAATTATCTAGGTAGTGCTCGCTTGGATTAGATATCTAGATCATCCAGATTCAGGTTAGGTGCGTGAGTCTCAATAAATTCTCTTCTAGGGGCAACCCGATCGCCCATCAGGACAGTAAAAATGCGATCCGCTTCGGCTGCATCGTCTATTTCCACCCTCTTCATGGCGCGGGTTTCAGGATTCATCGTGGTATCCCATAGCTGTTGAGGCATCATTTCCCCTAAACCTTTAAAGCGCTGGATCGTGTAGTTAGCATTATCAGGAAATTCAGCAATGCGCTGTTGTAATTCGCGATCGCTATAGCAATATTGATGGTTGCGTCCCCGTTCTAGTTTATATAGAGGGGGACAGGCAATATAAATATAACCCTGATCGACTAAAGCCCTTTGGTAACGGAAGAAGAAGGTTAAAATTAAAGTCCTGATGTGCGCCCCATCAACGTCAGCATCCGTCATGATCACAATGCGGTGATAGCGTAGTTGAGTAGGATCGAACTCATCCCCTTTGATACCTAACCCCAAGGCGGTAATCATCGACTGAATCTCGTTGTTCTTATAGATTTTGCTGTCATCAGTCTTTTCGATGTTGATAATCTTACCTCTGAGGGGTAGAATTGCTTGGAATCGGCGATCGCGTCCTTGTTTGGCACTTCCCCCCGCTGAATCACCTTCGACCAAGAAGATCTCGGACTCTTCAGGATCACGAGAACTACAGTCGGCTAATTTTCCTGGTAAGGGAGAAGACTCTAATACTGATTTACGACGGACTAATTCCCGCGCATGACGGGCTGCTTCGGCGGCTTTAAAAGACTGCACCGCCTTTTCAATAATTGAATCCCCTACGTTGAGATTAAATTCTAAGTATTCATTCAAGACTTCTCCTACCAGAGAATCAACAATCCCGCGAACTTCCGTGTTACCCAGTTTTGTTTTTGTCTGTCCTTCAAATTCAGGATCGGGTACTTTAACCGAGACAACCCCCGTTAAACCCTCGCGAATGTTTTCACCCCCCAGGTTAGAATCATTCTCTTTAAGTTTGTTGCGTTTACGGGCAAAGGAATTCATGGTTCTAGTCAGGACAGTCTTCAATCCTTCTAGATGAGTTCCGCCATCAATGGTACGAATGTTGTTAGCAAAGCCCAAAAGATTATCACTATAAGAATCAATACACCACTGCAAAGCAACTTCTACAGTTACGCCATTTTTCTCTTTGTTGATATAGATAATATTCTCATGAAGGGCATCTTTTTCGCGATTCATGTATTCGACATACTCTTTAATCCCTCCCTCGTAACAGAAAGTGTCCTGACGCTGTTCTTCTCCACGGTTGTCGCTGAAGGTAATCTTAATCCCTGCGTTGAGATAGGCTAACTCTTTTAACCGCTTGGACAAGACATCATATTCAAAGACAGTGGTTTCAGTAAAAATCGTGTCATCAGGAACGAAATGTACCGATGTTCCTGTACGCCTAGGCTCTTCTTTATTTGGCTGTACTTCTAACTGACCTTGAGGCTTGCCCTGTTGGTAAGATTGCAAATAAACTTTTTGCTCACGCCAGACTGTAACCTCGACCAATTTAGATAGGGCATTAACGACCGATACCCCTACCCCGTGTAATCCACCCGAAACCTTGTAACCACTGCCGTCTCCGCCAAATTTCCCCCCTGCGTGCAACACTGTCATTACTGTTTCCAGGGCAGACTTGCCTGTTTTAGAATGAATTCCTGTAGGAATACCCCGTCCATCATCAGTTACAGTAATTGAGCCATCAGGATTAATGTCAACTTCAATATGGGTGCAAAAACCTGCCAGTGCCTCGTCAATAGAGTTGTCCACCACCTCATATACCAGGTGATGCAGTCCTTTAGGCCCTGTTGAGCCAATATACATCCCTGGACGTTTGCGTACTGCTTCTAAACCCTCCAGTACCTGAATTTGATCTGCATCGTAAGTGGTAGTCATGTATTTCTCCGAAAATGCCTTAGAGCGTTAGTTGTTGATGCGTTATGAAAAATTACTCAAAAATTCTAACACAAAAGGTTTATAGACCGCCTTAAAGCTTTCTAAATTGATTTTTGAGAGTAGGATTGTACCCTCTATTTTCTGAGACAGAGTCATACTAATTTGAATCAAGCTTCAAACTCAGCATTCCTTTACGCCTTCTTGGTAAACTAACAGTAAAGCATAGTCAAGATAAGAGCTATAAAATTCATGCCCTCTGCTAATAAAGACCAGGATGTCCAGGTATTTCCAGTAGCTGCTAATACTCGCGTGCTGCGATCGCGTACTTGGGATCGGCTCAAATTTGAAATTGAATACGCCCTGCAAAAGGGAACTACCGCTAATTCTTATTTAATTGAAGCAGATCGAGTAGCTTTATTCGATCCGCCAGGAGAATCTTTTACCCAGATCTTTCTGGATGCACTTCAAGCGCGGATCGAGCCACAAAAAATTGATTACGTTGTGTTGGGGCATATTAATCCTAACCGCGCTGCCACTCTCAAGGCTTTACTCGTTATTGCACCTGAGATCACAATTGTCTGTTCTAATCCTGGGGCAATATCTCTCGGCAAAATTTTTCCTGATACAGAACTAAAAATTCAAATTATCAAGGGAGAAGATACCCTCAATCTAGGTCAAGGTCATGTTTTGGAGTTTATTCCTACTCCCAACCCGCGTTATCCCGATCACCTCTGTACCTACGATCCAAAAACAGAAGTTTTGTATAGCGATAAAATCTTTGGCTGTCACGTATGTGGCGATCGCGTTTTTGATGAAGGTTGGACGGTAGACAGCGAAGATCGACGCTACTATTTTGATTGTTTGATTGCGCCTCATGCTCGGCAGATAATGATTAGCCTGGATAAACTGGGGGATAAACCTGCTCGTATTTACGCTACAGCCCACGGATCTCTGGTTCGCTATAGCCTAATTGAACTAACCAACGATTATCGTACCTGGGCGCAACAGCAAAATACTCTAGAATCACGGGTGGCGTTAATTTATGCTTCTGCCTATGGCAACACCGCCACTATTGCTCAAGCAATCTCCAGGGGAATTACAAAAGCAGGGGTAGCTGTAGAGTCGATTAATGCTGAATCGGCTAAACCAGAGGAGATTAAAACGGCAATTGAGCAATCGGTAGGGTTTATTATGGGTTCTCCTACTCTAGGAGGACATGCCCCAACTCAAATTCAATCGGCTTTAGGGATTGTTTTGGCAAACGCAGCTAAAACTCAGCTAGCGGGTGTATTTGGTTCTTTTGGCTGGAGTGGTGAAGCAGTAGATCTATTGGAAAATAAGTTCCGTAATGCGGGCTACAAGTTTGGCTTTGAGCCAATTCGCGTTAAGTTTACCCCCACAGATGCGGTACTCAAAACCTGTGAAGAAGCGGGTACAGACTTTGCCCAAGCCTTGAAAAAAGCTCAACGCGATCGCCAAAAGGTAAGACAGGCTCAAGGTATTGATTCTGATGTAGATCGCACAGCTAAAGCAGTGGGTAGACTAGTAGGCTCACTCTGTATTGTCACCACCAAAAAAGAGGGAGTATCAGGGGCAATGTTGGCTTCCTGGGTATCTCAAGCTACCTTTAATCCTCCTGGTTTAACTGTGGCGGTGGCTAAAGAAAGAGCGATCGAGTCTCTCTTATTTAAAGGTAATAGCTTTGTCTTAAATGTTTTGCCTGAAGGTAAGCATATTCCCTTGATGAAGCATTTTCTCAAGCCCTTTGCCCCAGGGGAAGATCGTTTTGCAGATGTGGCAACCCAAGAGGCTGACAATGGTAGCCCGATCTTAAAAGATGCTTTAGCCTATGTAGAGTGCCAGGTCGCTAATCGCATGGAATGTGGCGATCATTGGTTGCTCTATGCTGTCGCTGAACAGGGTAATGTTCTACAGCCTGATGGTGTTACGGCAATTCATCAACGTAAATCAGGAATGCATTATTGATTCATTATTGATTTGAGCAGTCACAGTAGTTGTCTCACGCTAAGAAATTAATTTTCTGCACCATGATTTTAGCGCCATACACACTTTAGATGATTATAGCGATCGCTTAGATTTGGTTTGTTAAAACAAGCGATGCTTATTCTTTATTCTTCAGGATCACTAGTTTTACTAGGAGATGCATCATATAGGGCATTCAAACGCGATCGAGCATCATCTACGGATACAGAACGCATCATCAATAGTGGTTCTTCAATTACTTTGCCCTGCTCATCTAGCAATTCAGGATGAATTGTGCGCTTTGAGGCACTACTGGCTTGATTAGAACCGTTGTAATGGGGTGGATAAAATTTCTGAGATTCTGCGCTTAGGGTGACTAAACTGCGAATCAAATTACTAACTGCTAAAAGAGCAATTGCTGTGAAGGCTAAAATGTAAATTAAATGCAACATATAAACTATTTTTCCTCATAAACTCATAACAATAATCGGCAATAGGAATGATTTGAGTCGTTTTCACTTTTGTTTAAGATTTTGGGAATCTAACTTAGCGGTTGCTTATCTTCCCTGAATCTTTGAGCAACATTCCAACACTCGGCAACCAACTGATGCCAGGGGAGCATCATTTTAGAGTCTATACCCGCTAACCCTCCTGTTGCTTGAAACAGCATTTTTGCCGTCTGCACTTCTTGCTGACTATGAACAATTCTGGCAAGCAATTCAGCTTGCTCTTGAGCCGTTAAGAAAGACATCTGTGACGACTCTAGCAAAGTACGCGATCGCCCAAACCAATATTGAAAATCTTCTAGCAGCGGTTCTAAAACCGTTTTCAGCAGTTCCTTTTCGGTAGGTTGTTCGGTAGACATTAAAATTAAATTGCTTATTTTTATTTTAAAACTTGTTTATTATTACAACATTTATCTTAGCGTTTTTTACAAAATTTAATATAAACTATTATTTTTTTGATTCAGCAGAGATCTTCGGCTTGAAGACCAATCCCGATCTAAAATGAAACGATATTACTTGCGTCTTTAAGAACAGCCGATGCCCGAAGCAGAACAAGCACAACCATCCATCAAGTTACTTCGCACTAGTGAATCCGAATCGTTACAGAAAATTCGCCATACCGCATCTCACATCATGGCAATGGCGGTACAAAAGTTGTTCCCTAAGGCACAGGTGACGATTGGCCCTTGGACAGAAACTGGTTTTTACTACGATTTTGATAGTCCCGATCCTTTTACCGAAAAGGATTTGAAGCAAATTCGTAAAGAGATGATCAAGATTATTAACCGTAAGCTGCCTGTAATTCGTGAGGAAGTTAGTCGTGAGGAGGCTAGAAAACGGATTGAAGCGCAAAATGAACCCTATAAATTAGAGATTCTCGATAGTATTCAAGAACCAATTACGATCTATCATTTAGGAGAACAGTGGTGGGATTTGTGTGCAGGCCCTCACCTAGAAAATACAGCGGATATCGACCCAAAAGCGATCGCTTTAGAAAGCGTTGCGGGGGCATACTGGCGGGGAGACGAAACGAAAGCTCAACTCCAGCGGATCTACGGTACTGCTTGGGAAACTCCTGAACAGCTAGCAGAGTATCATCGCCGTAAGGAAGAGGCCTTAAAGCGCGACCACCGTAAGTTAGGGAAAGAACTAGGACTCTTTATCTTTGCTGATGCGGTGGGTTCTGGGTTGCCTTTGTGGACTCCTAAAGGAACTATTTTGCGATCGCAGCTAGAAGATTATCTCAAGCAAGAACAAATCAAGCGGGGTTATTCTCCTGTCGTGACTCCTCATCTGGGGAAGGTCGATCTGTTTAAGATTTCGGGACACTGGCAAAACTATAAAGAAGACATGTTCCCGATGATGGCAGAAAGCGAGGCAGCAGCAGCAGCGGAACAGGGTTTTGTTCTCAAGCCGATGAACTGTCCGTTTCATATTCAGATCTATCAAAGTGAACTACGCTCTTATCGCGAGTTACCGATTCGCTATGCTGAGTTCGGCACAGTATATCGCTACGAACAGTCTGGAGAACTTGGTGGCTTGACTAGGGTGCGAGGCTTTACTGTGGATGATTCTCATTTATTTGTTACTCCCGAGCAGCTAGATGATGAGTTTCTCAACGTCGTCGATCTCATTCTCACGGTAGTAAAAAGTCTTCAGCTAACTAACTTTAAAGCTCGCTTGAGCTTCCGCGATCCTTCATCAGATAAATATTTGGGTTCTGATGAAGCCTGGGATAAAGCGCAAAACGCGATCCGTCGGGCAGTAGAGAAAATGGACATGAACCACTTTGAAGGTATTGGCGAAGCTGCTTTTTATGGACCGAAACTAGACTTTATTTTTGAAGATGCTTTAGGTCGAGAATGGCAATTAGGAACAGTACAGGTAGACTATATTTTACCCGAACGCTTTGGACTAGAATATGTCGCTGAAGATGGCTCACGTCAGCGCCCGATTATGATTCATCGTGCGCCCTTTGGGTCTTTAGAAAGGCTCATTGGCATCTTAATTGAAGAATATGCGGGAGACTTCCCTCTTTGGTTAGCGCCTGTTCAGGTGCGTTTACTGCCCGTTAGAAGCGATCATTATGAATATGTTGAAGCAGTGGCAGCTAAAATGCGGGCAGCAGGAATTCGTGCCGAAGCTGATACTAATGGCGATCGCCTGGGTAAAATGGTACGCAATGCCGAAAAACAAAAAATTCCTGTCATGTCCGTAGTTGGCGATCAAGAAGTAGCCGATAATACCTTGAGTATTCGTACTCGTGCCTCAGGAGAATTAGGGGCAATCG
>NZ_PVWF01000105.1 GCF_003003995.1 Pleurocapsa sp. CCALA 161
GAATGCCTGTAATTGATGGCTATGAAGCCACCAGACAAATTAAACATCAGTCTGATGCCAAGCGAACAGTAATTATTGCTATAACCGCCTTTGCTTTTGAAGAACAAAGAGAGAAAATTTTCAATGCAGGCTGTGATGATTTTGTTGCCAAACCATTTACCGAACAAGTTATTTTTGATAAATTAACTCAGTATTTAGGAGTTGAATTTATCTATCAACTAGAATCTAACCAGCTTCAATCAACAAATAAATCAATCAATAACAATGCCACATCACTTTCGGCGAAGGATTTAGCTAACTTATCACCAACTTTGATGAATGACTTAAATCAAGCTGCGATCGCTTTAGATGCTGAACAAATTATCCAGTTGATCACTCAAATTCCCCAGACTCAGCAACATATTACCCAAGGAATTTTAGAAATGCTGAATAACTATGACTTTGATGGAATTATCAATTTGACTCAATCCTAAATTAAGGTAAAAACAATCAATTCCATATTAAGCTTTGACAATTTCTACATCGTACTGGCTAATTTCTGAGTCACGGGTAATAAAAATTAGTTTTTGTTGTCTTGCTTGAATAATTAACATTCGCTCAAATGGATCTCGATGATGCAAAGGTAAGGTTCGATATTTTTTGATTTGATCCATAGTTAGGGACAGTATTTCAAATCCTCCTTCGCTGACAACCTCAAAAAATTCTTTTGGTATGTCCAAACGACCGATATTTTGTTTAATACTAATTTCCCAAAGAGAGATTAAACTGAGGCAAATGATATTGTTGTGGTCAACTATGATTTCTTGAGCTTCTGTTGAGAGTTTATCTGGTTCAAAAACTGTCCAGAGTAAACTATGAGTATCGAGCAAAAACTTCATCATATTCGATTATTCCCAACAATCTGGCTTCTTCTTGATCCCATTCTCCAAAATCATCTGGTATTGTTGCTTTACCTCTCATTAATCCTAATCTTTGATTATTTACAACAGGTTTATAAGCAGATATTTTTACAGCTGGCTTGCCCATTTTTGTGACAATTATTTCTTCTCCTTGTAAAACAGTTTCTATTACTTGAGAAAACTTAGCCTTGGCATCGGTAACAGAATATATTTTCATTACTTGGTTTAAAAATAAAATAGTTTGACCTGGTCTGACTATATTTTATCTTAAAGTAGTATAGGCTGTGGCTATACCCTTGAAGACGAATAGTATTACTCTGAATTTCATACTTCACATCAGCAGCGCCAAATAAATTGAGTCAAAAAATCCCTGTATATTCCCGATTCATTTTTAAGGTTGAACTCAATATAAGAGATTGAGCGATTAGGCTACGCCTAGCCGAAGCGATCGCCCTTATTGAAACAAGGAGGCTATATGGCGTTTAATTTTCCAGGTAGTTCAACATGCCTTTTTTACTACTCATTAATTGTTGTTTGTAAATCATTTATGTTCGGGGAATTATTCTCATGATTCACCATATTTCGATTGACGCTCATAATCCGTTGCGGGTTGCTAACGTCTTGGCTGAAATCTTGGCGGGCAAGATATATAAATTTTTGATTCCAGGTAGTTATCTGGTGATCCCCTTTGACCATTATGGTACTCACATTGTGGTGTTTCAAGAAGGTAATGTATGGTCTCCAGGCAATGATGCCGAATCCGCTAAAGTACTGCTAACAGAACCTGTCAATTTAGTATCCATGCATGTAGCGATTTCAGTTCCTACATCGTGCCAGCAGATTGAGCAGATTGGTCAACGGGAAGGATGGCGCGTCCTGACTCGCAAACAGGGAGATAACGTCCCCTTTAGTGCGATCGAGTTTTGGGTCGAAAATCGGATTTTATTTGAATTTTTCCCAGCGGAATTTACCTCTCAATATTTACAGACTATGCAAACAGATGCGATCGCACAAATTCTCGGTCAACCAATTCAACTGAAAAGTCACATTAATATCAACAAGGAGTAATTACGATGGCAATCATCACGGGAACTCTTGGCGATGACAACAACCTGCTGGAGGACATAATCGAGTTTGGCTCCCTTAGCTCAGATCAACCCAAGTTAATTCAAGAGGATCTATACTTTGGGCGCAATATTGCTGGTGGTGGGGAAGTTTCCGAAGCTGAGTTTCAAGCCTTTATTGATGCAGAAATTACGCCTCAATTTCCTGATGGACTAACAGTTTATGAAACTAATGGGCAGTTTTTAGATAGCAATGGAAACTTGATTCAAGAACCCAGTCAAGTTATTTCGCTAATTTTTGAAAATACGCTGGAAAACCAAAGCAAAATTGAGCGAATCACAGAGTCTTACCAGCAGCAATTTAAGCAAGAATCTGTTTTAGAAGTGGTCAATGAAGATCATCTTCAAATTAACTTTGATGAATCAACAGATTTAATTGATAATGACCCTATTCCAGAATTGATCCAGGAGGATTTATATTTTGGGCGCAATATTGTGGGTGGTGGAGAAGTTTCCGAAGCTGAGTTTCAAGCTTTTATCGATGCAGAAATTACGCCACGCTTTCCTGATGGGTTGACGGTATACGACACTGACGGACAGTTTTTAGATAGTACGGGAAATTCAACTCAAGAGCCTAGTCAAGTAGTTTCGCTAATTTTTGAAGACACCCCAGAAAATGAGCAAAGTATCGATCGGCTCATTGCTGCATATAAGCAACAGTTTCAGCAAGAATCTGTCTTGGAAGTGGTTAATGAAGAAGTCAAAGTTGGCTTTGATGAATCAACAGATTTAATTGATAATGACCCTATTCCAGAGTTGATCCAGGAGGATTTATACTTTGGGCGCAATATTACGGGTGGTGGAGAAGTTTCTGAAGCTGAGTTTCAAGCTTTTATTGATGCGGAAATTACGCCACGCTTTCCTGATGGGTTAACGGTATATGAAGCAGATGGACAGTTTCTCGATAGTACGGGGAAATTGATTAAAGAGCCGAGTAAAGTTGTTTCCTTAATCTTTGAGGATACAGCAGAAAACGAAGCAGCGATCGAGCAAATCACTCAGGCATATAAACAACAATTTCAGCAAGAGTCTGTTTTGCAGGTAGTTGATGAAGAAATTCAGGTTACCTTTAACTCTGACACTATTTTTGTGGATGATTTGGGGTATAAGTTTGGCGATTTTAAAGATTTTAAGGATCTTATCGATCGACAAGGCGCAGATGCATTACTAAGGGATGCTACAGGTTATGACATCTTGCTGGGGGAAGTTAGCAACGATACCTTAATTAGCGCACAAGGACAAGACTCATATCGTGATGCGATCGCTGATTTTGTAGCTGCCGAACAAATTTTGTTTCCAGTGGGAAGCCTTGAGAGTATACCAGGGGAGGCTTTAGCTATTTCTTTAGACCAATTCATCCTAGATATGACCGTTTTTGATGCTGGCGATTAAGTTACGATTGAAAAGGAGCTTACTGTTAAGGAGCGTAAAATAATGATTCAGCCGATACAGTGTACTTGTGGCAATCTAAAAGGCAGTCTTAGCAAAAAAATAAATCGATGTGTGTGTTATTGCGACGACTGTCAGGCTTTTGCTCACTTTCTCCAACGCGATCGCGAAATTCTTGATGAAGCGGGTGGCACCGATATCATTCAAACTACCCCTAACAACGTTACTTTCAGTGAAGGTATCGAAAATCTAGCCTGTGTGCGCCTCACCCCAAATGGTCTTTTGCGTTGGTATACGACCTGTTGTAACACTCCCATTGGTAATACATCTTCAGACTTTAAGACTTCATTTGTGGGATTGGTTCACAATTGCTTGGATTCTCAGCAAGTCTCCCTAGACGAAGCCTTTGGCCCGATCCAAATGCGTGTATATACTAAATACGCCAAAGGAGAAACCAACCCAAAGTCGTCTGGTGTGCTAACCCGTATGTTGCGAATAATCACCTCGATCTTGATAGCGCGCCTTGACGGAAGTTATAGGCATACGCCTTTTTTTATTGTGGAATCTGGTGTTCCCATCGTACCTCCAAGGGTACTGACTAGTCAGGAGCTAGAGGCGATACGAAGTGACGGGTGAATTCATTTAATATCAATTTTTAGGCAGGCTTCGATAAGAAATTTCTCTATATATTCTCGATTAAATTTTAACTTGAATATACACCAGAGATTTATAGAGTTATAGGAGCTTGCAAGTGACTGCTACAGCTTTTTCAACTATTAATTTTATTACTGATATTCAGCCTTTTAATACTTTACCTGAAGAGGTTTTAAAACAGCTTGTAAAACAACTAAAACCGATCCGTTATCATCTAGGAGAAACAATTTTACTTAAAGATCGAATATTATCTCATGTGATTATTATCTGTCGTGGGCAGGTACGTCTATTAGGCTACGATCCTCGTAGTAAAAGAGAAATAAGTTTAGCTAAATTAGAATCAAAATCTGTAGTTGGAGCTATTAGTATAGTCAGACAAGTATATAGTGAAATAGCGATCGCCTCTACCGATGTTGACTGTTTTGCGCTTCCTCGTGAACTATTTCAATCTTTATTAGAAAAATATCCTTCCTTCGCTGCTTATTATCAACAAACTACTAGCTTAATCGAAATATTTGATGTCTTAGGGGCGCAATTTAATCGGCAAGCAGATAGTGCCACAGACTTAAAACAATTAGCGATAACGGCATTATCTTCAGCGGTAGTGCGTTATTTTCCGCCTAATAAACCAATAGATTTAGATTTAAGCTTGCAATGGCATGTGAGCGGTGGTCAATTACCCCAAGACATTAAAGCCAATAGCAATTTTTATCCTAATCAAATCAACTCTACTTTATTAACCAACTCTATTCGTCTACTCGGCATACCTCAGGATATTTTTTCTCCCGCGAATAATTCCTTTGCCTCTGTTGCGACACCAATCAACTTCATCCCTGCATCAAAGCAAATAACCCCTGCTGATTTCTTACCACCGATCAAAGACGGCAAAGATTACAAGTATCCTTTTTTTGGGGGGAAAGGTTTAGTCAAAGAAACTTTGGCTTGTTTTCAAATGTTATGCGATCGCTTTGAGATAAAGTATCGTCAGGAAGTCATCCAGCGAATAGTAGTCAATCAGCAAAAAACAGGCGCGATCGATCTGAATTTCTGTGCAGCAGTGGCGGATTTATTGGGTTTACAAGTACAGCAGATCACTATCCCCGTAGCCAAGCTGCCTAGTATTCCTACTCCTGCTTTAATCGCCTATGAAAATAGCTTTGCCGTAGTTTACGACACTTCAGTCAAAGAAGTAATTCTCGGTATTCCCTCTCTGGGGATTAAACGTCGTCGCCTCGATATTTTTGCCGATCTTTGGGGACAGTCGGGACAAGTATTATTACTCCAGCCTAAAGCGGATACACCAAAACAAAAGTTTGGTCTGACTTGGTTTTTTCCAGCAATTATTCGTTACCGTCGGGTACTGCTAGAAGTATTGCTGGCTTCTTTCTTCGTTCAGCTATTTGGCTTGGTTAATCCCTTAATGACGCAGGTAATTATTGACCAGGTAATTGGGGGGAATAGCATAGACACTCTGCAAGTCTTTGGCACCTTAATGGTCATTTTAACCTTATTTGAAGCCTTACTCGGTGGTCTTCGCACCTATCTTTTTTCGGATACTACTAACCGTATCGACATGGGTTTGGCTTCTCAAGTAATAGATCGTTTGGTACGTCTGCCGATGAGCTATTTTGGTAACCGCACCACAGGGGAATTAGCCACTAGGGTTCAAGAATTAGAGAATATTCGTTCTTTTCTCACAGGGACGGCATTAACAGTCTTACTAGATGTGGTTTTCTCCGTAATCTACATTGCGGTGATGTTATTTTACAGTCCGATGCTGACTTTTGTTGCTTTATCCGTTGTCCCTTTGCTAATTATCCTCACTGTCGTTTTTTCTCCCATCCTGCGGCAACTATTACGTCAAAAGGCGATTCGTCATGCTGATACCCAATCTTATCTAGTCGAAGTCCTCAACGGGATGGAAACAGTTAAATCGCAAAATATCGAATTGCGATCGCGCATGGCATGGCAAGAACACTATGGTCACTTTATTTCTGCTGGTTTTCAAGCCATTAAAATCTCGGCAGTAGCAGGTTCACTAAATACTTTCCTCAACAAACTTTCAACTCTCTTAGTTCTATGGGTAGGCGCATATTTGGTATTAGAAAGCAAACTAACTTTGGGAGAATTAATCGCTTTTCGGATCATTGCTGGTTATGTCACTAATCCCCTTCTCCGCCTCTCGCAATTGTGGCAACAATTTTTAGAAACAGCCTTATCGATCGAACGTCTTGGTGATATCCTTGACCACACTGAAGAATCACCCCCAGAACAACAGCACAATTTGCCCATGCCGCCGATTACTGGTGCGGTAACCTACGAAGACATTTCCTTCAGCTTTGCGGGAAACGATCGATTACAGCTAAAACAAGTCAATGTAGAAATTGCAGCAGGTTCGTTTGTCGGTATTGTGGGACAAAGTGGTTCGGGTAAAAGCACCATGATGAAACTATTACCCCGCTTCTATCAACCCCAGTCAGGCAGAATCTTCATTGATGGTTACGATATCGCCAAAGTCGAACTTTATTCCCTACGTCGTCAGTTGGGGGTTGTGCCTCAAAACCCCTTACTCTTTAACGGAACAATCCACGAAAATATTGCCTTAAATAGCCCCGATGCCGATGTCGAAGCAATCATTGAAGCTGCGAAAATCGCTGCTGCTCATGACTTTATCATGAATCTCGCCGAAGGCTACAACACCCCCGTCGGTGAAAGAGGTGCAGCATTATCAGGAGGACAAAGACAAAGAATTGCGATCGCTCGTGCCGTCTTACAAAGCCCTCGTCTGTTGATCCTCGATGAAGCTACCAGTGCCTTAGACTACGAAACCGAACAACAAGTATGTCGCAACCTGGCTCAAAGATTTGCTGGACGCACCGTCTTTTTTATTACCCACCGCCTTAGAACTATTCGCGATGCCGATTTAATTTTGATGATGGCAAACGGCGTTATTGAAGAACAAGGCAACCATGGGGAATTAATGGCATTACAGGGTCGTTATTCGTGTCTTTATCAATGAACAATGAACAGTGAGCAATGAACAGTAATCAGTAATCAGTAATCAGTAATCAGTAATCAGTCCTAAAGGACGACGCGGAGCTAGTACCACAAGGGTATAACATGCTTTAGCATAAGCTTCGTGACCATAGGGAATCCTTTAGGGCAAATAATCAGTAATTAGTCATCAGTAATTAGTAATCAATTAAATGAATAACCAAGAACTAACCATTAACGAACAACAATTAATCAACCCTCAAGTCTTTTTTAAACAACCTGCTACTTGGTCACGGGCAATTGTTTGGACGTTAATTAGCCTGACTACTTGTGGTATTGCTTGGGCTAGCGTGGCAAAGATTGAAAAAGTAATTCCTGCTACGGGGAAACTCGAACCAAAAGGGGCAGTCAAAGAGATTCAAGCATCTGTTAATGGTGTAGTTGACAAAGTTTATGTAAAAGATGGAGAAAGGGTCGAAAAAGGCGATTTACTATTGGAATTTGAACCCACGGCTTTAAAAGCCCAAATTAAATCTAATAAGCAGGTAAAAGAGTCTTTAGTTAGAGAAAATAACTTTTATCGGCAGCAAATAAAGCAATATATGCTCCTTAACTTGGCTAATCTTGATTTATCTCCAGAAATAGCTCTATTACTCAAAAATAAACACACAATTATGGCTGAAACTGAGTTATATCAAGCCTTAGCCACTGATGATTTCTCTGCCAATTTAAACGAACAACAAGCTAGATGGCAAGCAGCCCAAAGCGATCGCAATTCGCGTATTCTCTCAGTCGAACAAGAAGTTAAACAACTGGAATGGCAACTGCAACAAACTAAAAACCAACAGTCAAACGCCAGAAAATTAGTAATTACTGCCCAAGATCGACTAGCAACAGCTAAAAATAACTTGATTACAGAACAAGCGATCGCTTCTCACATGTCTCCTCTAGTAGCCCAAGGCGTTGTCTCTAATTTGCAATATCTTCGACAAAAGCAGGAAATTGGTCAGAGTCAAATGGAAATGCAAGCTCAACAGCAAGAAGTCACCACTAAGCTAGGAGAAATTGAGTCCCTAAAGCAAGAACAGGGAAGATTACAAAGTGCGATCGCTCAAGCGCAAGCAAATCTAACTAATACTATTGCTGCTTTTAACTTAGACTTACAAAATAAAATTGCAGCTAATCAACAGCGTGTTGCTGAAATTGATAGTCAGCTTGGCAAACAAATTATGGCAAACGACAGACAAATTGCCGAACTGGATAGTAAAATTAATTCTGATGAGCAAAATCTCAAATATCATCGGCTTAAATCTCCCGTTGCGGGAACTATTTTTGAACTAAAAGCCCATGACGGTTTTGTCGCACAACCCAGCAAACCGCTTCTAGAGATTGTCCCTGACGATTCGTTAATTGCTCAAGTCTATATTCTCAGTAAGGATCGCGGCTTCGTCAAGTCAGGTATGGATGTAGATGTCCGCATTGATTCCTTTGACTTTACTGAATTTGGCAATATTGCAGGTAAATTAATCTGGGTAGGTGCCGATGCCCTCGAACCAGATCAACAGCATCCCTTCCCCCGCTATCCTGCCAAAATCAAACTAGCCAGACAAACCATCATGGCTAATGGTAAATCTATGGCTTTAGAATCGGGGATGGCAATTAATGTCAATATCAAAGAACGTAAGCGTCGTGTTATTTCCGTCTTTTCTGGCTTTGTAACCAAGAAATTAGATACCCTTCAAAAGGCTAAGTGACTAAAATAGGGCGTTGCTAATTTGAAGTATGAAATCGAAAAGTAATTTGTTCGTAGTTATTAGCTATCAGCTATTAGCTTTTTAATCGATCTGCTCAGTCGTTTTAACGATAGAATCATACCTGGATTCAGTAACGCCTACAATAGACTACTTGCGGACTATTCCATTTTCAACTTAATGCTGTCAAGGTTTTCAAGATTTAATGTTTTTCTGGTTGCCGTAACTCCAATATCTGTCCAGATTTTCAATCAGCATTTCAAGATGATGCTGTTCATGAGTAGCCATTAAAGATAAGCGAATACGACTAGTTGGCACTGTTGGGGGGCGAATCGCGGGGGCAAAAATACCCGCACCGATCAGCCTTTGAGCAAGATTTAATGCTGTTTTGGGAGTATCAAGCTGGAGGCAGAGAATAGGTGATTGGGATGGTAATAATTCTAAATGGGATAACCTTTGTTTAAGGTAGTTGATATTGTGCCAAAGTTGCTCTTTTCTATGGGGTTCTTGTTGAACAATTTCAATCCCTGTAAGCGCTGCTGCGGTATCGGCAGGAGACAAAGCGGTGGTATAAATCCAGGTGGCTGCACGATTCCGCAAAAAATCAATTAATTCGGCACTTCCCGCCACATATCCTCCCAAACTGCCTAAAGCTTTACTGAGAGTACCAACTTGAATTAAGGTTTTACCCGTACAGTTATAGTGTTCGACACAACCTGCGCCAGTACTACCCATCACTCCCGTTGCATGGGCTTCATCTACTAATAGCATACATGCAAACTCTTCAGCGATCGCCAATAATTCAGGTAAAAGACATAAATCGCCATCCATACTAAAAACGCTATCAGTCGCAATCAAACACCGACGATATAAAGCGCGATGATTAATTAATTTATCCTGCAAGTCCACAAGATCATTATGGAGATAATTAATAGCTGCTGCACCACTTAAAATTGCGCCCTTTTTCAGACTAGAGTGATTATAGCGATCTCCTACAATTAGATCTTGTTGCCCTACTAAAGCCGATATTGTTCCTAAGTTAGCCAAATAACCAGAACTAAATACTAATGCATCTTCCGTTTGTTTTAAAGCGGCGATCGCTTGTTCTAATTCTCGGTGTAGTTCTTTATGTCCACTCAATAATCTAGAACCAGTACTACCTGTACCGTAAGCCTGAGTTGCAGCCACCGCAGCATCAATTAATCTTTGATCGCTAGCTAGCCCTAAATAATCATTACTGGCAAAATTAATTACAGGTTTTCCCTCTAATTCTATAACTGCTCCTGGTTTACTGGCGATCGCCTTAACTGAGCGATACCAATTTGCACGATGGATTGTATCCAGAGATTTATTGAGCCAACTGTAAGGATTTGACACTTAAAAATTATTAATTTGGGATCTTCTGGATGAACTCGTTCACTTTTAGACACCAAAAAAGCGATAACTTACATCCATTATTGATTGTAAATTATCGCCCGAATAAAATATTGTATTGCTTGCTCGATTTATCTGTGCCGAGATTCTACCGTAGCGACAGCGACTGGCTTACCAAAGAATAATAGAGCGAATAATGCCAGTATATGAACCGACCAATGAGCAATTACCAAACCCCAGATCAGACAGGTTAGTGACATAACTACCCCTAGTAAACCGAAGATATCATTATCTGTACGAAGGTAAATAATGATACTAGTTAGGGCTGTGACAAGTAATAAGACTAAAAACATAAGCTTTACCTGGTTTTGATAGGCGATCGCAACATGCAAATACACGTAGTTAAGTACCAAGATAAACTAAACTTATTAGTTACATAACAATTGTTTATTTATCTATACATCAATGTAGCGCATGATCCCCTTGAGTAAGATCTGGTTTACGAAAAATTCACAAGTATTGTTAAATTTCTTTGCACAACTTAAAAACTACTTAAGTAGCTGGGTGAAATTAAATATAAAATAACGAATTCTTATTTTTCTTCCCTATCTCCAGTACTCCACTACCTCACATCAGTCTTTAAATTAATTATGCCTAGCTACTTAATTGTGCTTAATTACCAATTAGGTTGGAATTTTATACATTACTATAATAATTCATTACGTCTCTAGCATTACCATATTTTTTACCGATCGCTACCTCTAAAATAATGTTGGTGTTTTAGATTTAATTAGCTGATAAAAAATGATGAAAAAGTAATTAACTAATTATCTTTTTTTGATTTACTCAAGATTTTGCTTGCGCTGCTCTTCCAGAAAATTTAAAAGCCAATCTTTCAAACATCTAGTTGCCCGACAATCATCTTCATTATAACTTAAGATTAAATTTAACAAAGCTCGATCTTGTGTGATTAGCCACTGATCATACCAACATACAGACTGATCTCCACTCCCTGTAGTTTCGCGCCAATAAAATCCCATCCAGTTTGCCAAAGATTTCAAAGAGTAGCTTTCTACGGGAAAAATGACTGTTTTGGTCACCCAAAAATGCAGATCGACAAGACGAGATAAAATTTCTTTTTTTTGGTCTCTAGGAGTGTCATAAAGTTTCGCTAAACGCTTAATCGTATCTGCTTCATATTCAGAGTAATGAAAGATTGGCGCATCGGGATACAGAGCAACAAAATCTAAGAATTCTTGCCAGATTTTACCTTCCTCTGCTAGGCTTTCTGCCATAAAAGCATGAAACTGCTCGGTCTTGTTGACCCGATCTACTAATAGTACCCCTAGTAAATAGTCTGTTTGCCTTTCGGGTTCGGCTTCAATATCAAAATATAGCTCGATCGCACTACTGGGAATAGGCTGAATGTTAACTAAATCAAAATTTGAGCGCACGAGAGGGCGATCGCTTTTGATAGCCGAGATTTGTTGCTTTAGTTGATGAGCAGTTTCATAGCCTAAGGTTTCTTCTAGGCGGGTTTGCGAGATTTTAACTAGAGATTGAATGTTGTTTACACCTAATGACTGGAGGTACTCATAGCGTTTGGGAGTTATTCCAGGAATCAGAGATAAATGCTCAGTTGATTTAGCAACTTGATGGCAATAGCCATACCAGTTACAAAGGCTACAGCGTTGACGAGAAATAAATACCTCTGGTTCATTTTGTTCAGCCAGCATGATTAAACATTCGGCTACAGTTTCCCGCATTTTAATTAGTCCATAAGCTAAGTCGATCTCGTGGGAATTGTGTTCTTTAAGGATCAATTGCGATCGCTTAGGAATTTTCTCTTGAATAATTGCCAAAATCTGAGCATGAAAAGCAGCAATTAACTTGTATTCAGGTTTGGGTTTACGACCAAGTTTGATGTTGACAGGAATATATTCCCAATTGCCAAAAATAGATGTTCCCGACTGTTTAATTAACAGACTTGGTGCAGCCGTCAAAGTAGTTTTGGCAAGTAGTGCTTGCTTATTAGTAAGCTGGAGATTAGATACATCTGGGCGAACAGATAACCATTGAGCATAATTAACCTTCAAAGCTCCGCCCACAATGCAGTCCACTCCTTGCTGCATTAACTCTACAGTTTGCTTGGTGTTCAGCTGCCAATCGTGGCGAGATGCTTGTGGTTGATCGGGTTTTAGCGATCGCGCTGCGATCACGTTGCGCATGTGGGTTTGATTTTCTCGCTTGAGCTTAAGTAAGAAATCTTTGGCGGGATCGCGCTCTTGAGGATTACCAAATATTTCTAGAAAGGTACGACGGCTGCAACGTTTATAGTTTAGTAACAGATGATCGGAAATTAGCATTTTATAGCGAAACCAGAAAGAATAAAGAGTAATAATTCTCTGCTAGTTTGCTGTATTACAGCAATTTTGACCCCAAGATTAGGCCGCCGAATATTTAATGAAGAATGTCGATATACTAACAATGGTTCGCCACAGAGCAAGATCTTACCTATGACTAATAGTTTATCTAAAACCGACCTTAAAGAACACCGCCAGCAATTTCCTGGGTTGATTAATAAGACCTATTTTAACTTTGGCGGTCAAGGAACAATGTCCCAAGCTTCACTACAGGCAATTATTGACACCCATAAATATATTCAATCAATAGGTCCTTTTTCAGGTCAGATTAATACTTGGCTCACAGATAAGGTTAATCTTTTACGTCAGGCGATCGCTCTTGAACTGGAGACAACCCCAGAAACTATCACCCTCACCGAAAACGTAACCGCTGGCTGCAACATTGCTATGTGGGGAATAGATTGGCAACAGGGCGACCAAATTGTGATGACGAACTGTGAACATCCAGGAATTATCGCCACAGTAGCGGAAATTAAGCGTCGTTTCGGCGTAGAGGTAAGTATCTGTTCGATTATGGATACTTTAAATAGTGGCGATCCTGTAGAAGTAATTCGTAGTCACTTAAGCGAACGTACCCGCATGGTGGTTTTAAGCCACCTTCTCTGGAATACAGGACAGGTATTACCCCTTAAAGAAATTGCGATCGCCTGTCACAGTTACCCTGCTAAAAACACGATTAGAGTAATGGTAGATGCTGCTCAATCTGTAGGTTCTCTCGATTTAAATCTACCCGAACTAGAAATCGACTACTATGCTTTTACTGGTCATAAATGGCTTTGTGGTCCTGCTGGAGTTGGGGGGCTATATATCAGCCCGTTAGCTTTTGCCGATTTAAAACCCACCTTTATTGGCTGGCGAGGTGTGGAAATGGATCTCCAAGGAAAACCAATTGCCTGGAAACCAGACGGGTCAAAGTTTGAAGTTGCTACCTCTGCTTATCCCGAATACGAGGGTTTGCGGAAGGCGATCGCGATTCATCAAGCCTGGGGAAGTAAAGGCGATCGCTATCAGCAGATTTGCGAGTTAAGCAAATATCTCTGGTCACAGTTACAGCAAATAGATCGAGTAAGCTGCTTAAAAATCACTCCCCCCAAAGCAGGATTAGTCTCTTTCCAGGTTAAGGGCATTAAACACAAGCAGTTAGTAGATACTCTAGAACAACAGGGCTTTCTACTGCGAACAATTGCCGATCCTGACTGTATCCGCGCTTGCGTGCATTATCTTACTTTGCCAGAAGAGATTGATAACTTACTTTCAGCAATTAAAGCGAATATTTAGAAATATTTAGTAATTCAGGGTGAAGTAGCTTTAAGTCAAATTAATCGTAGGGGCGATTGGACAATCGACCTTTTAGACATATCTTTCAAGCAGATTGAGCGAGAATTTTGAGATATTCTTTGACTGTTTGCGCAAAACCCATTTCCAAAGCTTCAGCAGTTAAGGCATGACCAATTGATACTTCCAGGATACCTGGAATAGTGCAGAATTTAGCCAAATTATCCAGATTGAGATCGTGTCCGGCATTAACTCCCAACCCTAAAGACTGAGCTTTTTTAGCTGCATTGGCAAACTGCTGCCAAATCAAGTCTAAATTTTGGTTTTCACGATAAGCAGTAGCGTAGGGTTCGGTGTAGAGTTCGATTCTTTCTGCGCCAGTATCGGGAACTAGACTAATTTGTTCGACATCTGCATCCATAAACAGACTTACTCGACTACCTAAACTATGTAACTCTTTAATAATAGGAATTAAACGCTCTTTGTCCTTCCTCAAGTCCCAACCACTATCTGAAGTAAAAGTGTCGGGCGCATCGGGAACCAGGGTGCATTGGGTAGGTTTAACTCGGCGCACAATCTCCATAAAAGACACTTCTAAAGGATTGCCTTCAATGTTGAATTCTACAGGCTTTACTACCTCTAGTAAATCATCAACATCTCCTGGTCTAATGTGCCTTTGATCGGGACGAGGATGCACCGTAATTCCTTTTGCCCCAGCATCAATACAGATTTGCGCCATTTTGGTAATGCTAGGAATACCAAGATTACGGGTATTTCTAATTAACGCTACTTTATTTAGATTTACGCTCAGGTTAGTCATTTTGGACATTATGGGTCGCCTGGGATTCGAACCCAGAACCAGTCGGTTAAAAGCCGAATACTCTACCGTTGAGCTAGCGACCCTTGAAAATGTTACGGTTTAGCCGTTTTTTCCACGGATAATTATCTTAGCATAAGTTTTCGGCAAAATACTAGTTTTTCCAAATCAAGCTCTTTTTTTTCTTGGCGATCGCTTTTTGGAGATCCGCAGGAAGCCAAGCAAAATATTGCGGATATACTGGTAATCTTGCTTTCAAACTCCATCCTGCTGGCTGTAAAATTGCTGATAAAGATTCATAAGTTGGATGGGGATAATCTGGATTAACTTCATCGAGAGGACTAATTCCGCCTAAATCTGTTGCCCCCGCACCTAAACATTCCAGTAAAAAACTAGCATCAGGTATTAGATTAGGAGGAATTTGAATTGCGATTCCAGAGGGCAAAATCGTTTTAGCTTGAGCAATGATGGCGGGTAGTTGTTGAGGATCGAAACTAGGAAAGTCTAATTTTTGCCTAGTGCCAACACTGTGAGGCTGCAAAATTACTTCTTGAATATGTCCCCATTTTTGATGAATACGGGCGATCTCCTGCAAGGAATCGGCAATATCTGACTGTGTTTCGCCAATTCCTAATAATATTCCCGTAGTAAAAGGAATGTTTAATTTTCCTGCCCACTCAAGCTGTTGCGATCGCAATTCTGGTTCTTTACTAGGAGCATACTTATGTACTGTCTTCATAAATTTAGGATTAATTTGTTCTAGCATCAAACCCATCGAAACATTTACTTTCTTTAACTGTTTCATTTCTGACCAGCTTAAAGGACCTACATTGGTATGTGGTAAAAAGCCTAAAGATAAGGCTATATCACAGGTTTGTTTAACTTTTGCAAACCATTGGCTGCGTTGACTAGATTGAGGATGAACTTCTCCACTTAAAATTAAAATCTCGGCTACTCTTTTACTGTCTAATTGTTTCAAAATATTAAGTAGCTTAGATTTGGTTAATAAGTTGTTTTCCTCTGGGTCAAGGCGAAAATTGCAGTAACTACATCGATTAAAACATTCGTAAGTAGGAACTATTGTATGAGCAGGGCTAAAGGTGATTACAGAACTCATTAATTTATATATCAACTATCCTTATATGTCATATAAGATAATATTTTATTAAAAATATTCACATAACTAAAGAAATGTTCTATAGTTAGAGAGTCAGTTCAAAAGAACCTAGACAAATAAATAACACGCAATCATAAATACAATGACAACAACTTTACAACAGCGCGAAACACGCGGTG
This sequence comes from Pleurocapsa sp. CCALA 161, assembly GCF_003003995.1. GTDB lineage: Bacteria > Cyanobacteriota > Cyanobacteriia > Cyanobacteriales > Xenococcaceae > Waterburya. Next base: position 15,997 of record NZ_PVWF01000105.1, read on the forward strand.
CTT
>NZ_PVWF01000106.1 GCF_003003995.1 Pleurocapsa sp. CCALA 161
AATCTTTAGATACAATTCAGATAACTTTGAATTGTATTTAGTACTAGATTAGTACTGGAGCAGAAGCAGATTGGAAATTAAAATATTGTGATCGCACAACTTCTGAGCTAAATTGGGTTTGCCTGTCTGCATCCACAAAAAGAAATAATTACATTAGACATTAGTTAACTTACCAGGTAATTTACAGTTTTATACACACAATACAAAGAGTAAATATTGTAATGAGGCAGACATCCATGATTAAATCATTGATCCGTTGGAGTATAACTTTAGGAGTCGCAGGAGCTACTTTCTTTAGCTGGGGAGCGATCGAGAACTTAATGGCGATCGCTTTACCTGAAGCAGAAGTACTTAAAAAACTTGACCCTGTGCCAGTGTTTACGATCGCCGACGAAAAAGGTGCGCCTCTAGTAGCTTCAGGAGAAGATCAAGCCAAAGTTGCGGGAGTTTTTATTTCCCAAGGTGATGCTAATGAGTTTGTCAATCAGCTTAAAACAGAAAACCCTGAACTGGCTCAAAAAGTTAAAGTCGTCCCAGTCTCATTGGGAGAAGTTTATAAGTTGGCAGGATCGGCTGAGGGTGAGAACAATTCCTTGAATTTTGCTTATGTTCCCGAAAAAGAAGCTGTCGCCTCAGCCAAAACTATTGGTGAAGCAAATCAACAGCCATATAAAGGAGGAGTTCCTTTATTTGTGGCTAAAGGCGGAGAAGGCAAAGGATATTTGACCTTTGAAAGAAATTCTGAACAGGTAATTCCTTTCTTTTTTGAAAAGGCGCAATTAGAACAAATGATTGCCAAATTTAAAGAACAAAAACCAGAAATAGCCGATAGCATAAATATTGAGGTTCATCCTTTAGAAGGAGTGATTGAAACTTTAAAAACAGGTTCAGACGAAATTCTTCAGAAAATTGTCTTAGTTCCTTCCACAGAATCAATTCAGTTTTTGCAAACGGTAACTCCTGCTACTGGAGAAACCGCAGTACCAGCGCCAGCGCCAGCACCAGCACCAGCACCATAATTGAACAGTATTTCTAGTCAGGATCTATATAGTTGGTATCGACAGGCAAAGGAAATGGCGATCGCCAATCAGATAGATCCAGATGAAGTCGATTGGCTGATCAAAACAATTACTAACTTAGATAGTCTATCTTTACGTTTAGGGACGTGGCAAAAGCAACCGCAGATTAACAGTGCTAAATCTTTATCTGAGTTAACTAAGCTCTGGCAACAGCGTCTTCAGGAGCGTCTACCTGTGCAATATTTGGTAGAAACGGTCTTTTGGAGACGTTTTCAATTAAAAGTAACGCCTGCTGTCTTGATACCTCGTCCGGAGACAGAATTAATCATCGACATAGCCTTAGCCAATAGTTTAATTTCTAGTGACCAGAGGCACTGGGTAGATTTAGGTACGGGTAGTGGCGCGATCGCCATAGGATTAGCAGATGTATTCCCCACAGCTACAGTTCATGGGGTGGATCTCAGTACAGATGCCTTGAAAATTGCTCAAGAAAACGCTAGCAGCCTGAATTTAAACAACATTCATTTTTATCAGGGTAGCTGGTGGAGTCCTTTAAATGCACTTCAAGGCAAAGTAACAGGCATGATCTCTAATCCCCCATATATTCCATCATTGCAGATTGCTCAATTACAGCCAGAAGTAGCTTGGCATGAACCTCGTTTAGCATTAGATGGTGGTGACGATGGTTTAGATGATATTCGTTATTTAATCAAAACGGCTCCCCAATATTTAGTTTCAGGGGGAATTTGGCTGATTGAATTGATGGTTGGTCAAGCAGATACAGTGGTCAGCCTTTTAATCCAGCAGGGGGAATATTACAACCCCCAAATATTTGCCGATCTGGCTGGTATTGAACGTTTTGTCTTAGCTTATAGGCGTTAAAGCTTAGGCTTCGCCTAAGCGCCAATCACCCACTTTAACTGCTTTTTTCTTACTTTGTTAATGGTTTGTTAACTGTAATAGCGCAACTGCTCAATATAATCGACTGATTTATCTCATGGTGACAAATTCTTCCGCTGAACTCGGATGTATACCCACTGTCGCATCAAAATTAGCTTTGGTAGCACCCATTTTTAAAGCGATCGCCACTCCCTGAATAATTTCGGCGGCATTGTCTCCTACCATATGCGCACCCACTACTTTATCGGTATTGGTGTCCACAATTAGCTTCATCAAAGTTTTCTCTTCTTTGCCTGCTAAAGTGTAGTACATTGGACGGAATTTACTACGATATACCTTAATGGCATCACCATATTTTTCCTTGGCTTCGGCTTCGGTTAAACCAACAGTAGCTGCTTCAGGCGTACTAAACACAGCAGTAGGAATATTTTCGTAGCTCATTTTTCGCGATTGACCACCAAAATGAGTGTCGGCGAAGGCTCTACCCTCGTTGATAGCTACAGGAGTTAGATTGATGCGATCGGTACAGTCACCCACTGCATAAATGTGATCTTCGGCGGTTTTATTATATTCATCTACGGCGATCGCACCTTTAACCACCTCTACTCCAGTATTTTCCAAGCCTAGATTGGACAAATCAGGCTCTCTTCCTGTAGCTGCCAAACTAACCGCATCAGCCACAATAATTTCTGATTCACCATTACTGATGGGAATAGTGATTTCTAAACCTAAATCTTGTTTGGCAATTGAAAGCTTAGGCTTGTTATTCAAAATACGAATGCCGTGTCTTTCCATACCCTCTTGGATCTCAGTGCGTAGATCTTCGTCAAATCCTCGCAAAATTTTATCACCACGAATAACCACAGTTACCTCTGTCCCCAAACCATTGAGAATACAGGCAAACTCAACGCCAATATAACCCCCGCCAATAATCACGATCCTTTTTGGTTGTTCTTTGACGTTAAATATTTCTCTGGAAGTAATTGCGTGTTCTACCCCAGGAATATCGTCTGGCTTTACAGGTTTACCACCTACCGCAATTAAAATCTTTTCAGCGGTGACCTTTTGCTCCCCAATCTCAATTGTATGGGAATCAATAAACTTACCATAACCCCGATACAGTTTGACTTCGGAGTTATCCAACATTCTCTGATAAATACCGTTAAGGCGATCGACCTCGTTATTTACCGCCGTAATCATCTTGAGCCAGTTAAAACTGGTTTCGCCTACTGTCCAACCGTAACCTGCCGATTCTTCAAACTCATAGGGAAAATGAGACGCATAAACCATCAGCTTTTTAGGCACACACCCGCGATTAACACAAGTTCCCCCCAGGCGATCGCTTTCCACAATCCCTACCTTAGCCCCATATTGGGCTGCACGCCTAGCGGTGGCGATTCCTCCTGAACCTGCACCAATGACAAATAGATCAAAATCATAGCTCATATTCTTATGCTTATATCTCCTTATATATTTTTATTTAAGCTAAACTTTCAATAGAAAGACAGGTTTGCATTATTCTCCTGCGCCCCTGCCGTCATAATTTCTCTGCTTTATTACTGAGTGTTATTTACCGCCGTAATAAAAAGCGATCTCTTTATCTTTTAAAGGAGAAAATTCGGCATCCAGCAACATTTGATTTAGCTCTGCTTGAGCCAGATGTTTTGCCCCAATTCTGACGATTCTTGAACGCATTGTATTAGTAACGCCACTTCTTTGTCTTCCCGCTTCAAACCCCATCACCTTATTATATAGCGACAACTTTGACACGGGAATTGGTGAACCATCTAAATCAAGACCTTGAGCGATCGCCCGATCTACTGCATCTGCACCTTGGGTATTTGTCATATCTGTCATATTTTTTTCCTGTATAGTTAGCATTGCTCAGACTACAGTTTTATCAGGACAAATACAATCAAAGTCTCAGATTTAGGCTCTTTAATCTATACTCCAGCTTAGAGTTTAAAGCTATTGAAACTAACCAACTAAATGAGCTTCTAAGAACCAAAGACGCTTATCGATCGTGCGAGAAATTTCTGTATAAAGATCCGCTGTATCTGCATCTCCCAATTCGTCGGTAGTATCAATTGCCTCACGTAAATGTTTGGCGTATAGACTATAGCGATCGGCTAAGGCAGTAATATGTTCCGCTCCCGAAACCGCCTCCAAAGCATATTCAGGTAAGATAGATTCCGCAGCAGCAACTCTTGCTGTACCCATCGCTGTACCTGCTAAAGCAGTAACTCGTTCAGCCACCAGATCGGTATACTCTTCTAGTTCACCTGCCATCTCATCAAATAGCAAATGTAGCTGATAAAAGTCCATACCCTTGACGTTCCAGTGCGCTTGCTTGGTTTGAGTTTTTAAATCTAGTGTTGCTGCCAAGGTTTGATTTAAAATCCCAACTATTTTTGCTCGAAGATCTTCTGATAAATCAATTCGAGTTGCATAAAGCTTTTGCTTAGAAACAGTAGAAACCATAATTTAATTCTCCTGAAGTGTTTATTAAGTGTAGAAAATTCAGTCCGCAATCTTCAACTAAATGATTACTGTTTACTGTTCGCTGTTTTGCGTTCCTTTTAAATATGCCAACATTGTCTCAGCATCAGATACTTCAAAAGGATCGGTAGGACAGTTATGACCTAAATCTGCTTCAGCAAAGATTTTTTCGATTTTCATGTCGTTAACCAACATTGAATAACGCCAAGAACGCATCCCAAAGCCCAAATTATTTTTTTCTACTAACATTCCCATCTCACGAGTAAACTCTCCATTCCCGTCGGGAAGCAAGAAGACGTTTTTAACTCCCTGTTGTTTGCCCCATTGGAACATCACAAAAGCATCATTTACCGAAATACAAACAATTTGGTCGATTCCCAAAGACTTAAACTCTTCGTAGTGCTGTTCGTATCCAGGTAAATGAGTTGAGGAACAGGTTGGGGTAAACGCACCTGGAAGAGAAAACACAATTACTTTTTTGCCTTTAAAAATTTCTTCTGTTGTCATGTCTTGCCAACGGAAAGGATTAGGCCCTTCAACCGACTCATCACGTACTCTGGTTTTGAATACTACGCTAGGTACTGTGTCTCTCATTGTATATATTGCTCCTTAACTAATAATTTTGTTTTGATTACCAATCTCAATATGTAAATCATACTCATAACGACTATGACTTGTCAAGTTAAATTGAAGTTAAATTGCCAGATAGCAAAATAATTTTTGGAAATTCATTACGCGCTCCAATTTTGTAACAAGAATGTTACAAATGTAGAAAAGTTACAAATGTAGATAATGCCTTAAGCTCCAGTTATCAAAAGACTTGCAGAAGAATAAGACATAAATATTGTCACAATTTCCTGAAATTAGAGCCTAAAATAGATGATCTGAAAAATATTTAGTTATTTAGTTACGGGCTGAACCTCTCTTAGCTTGAGAGAGCTTTGCAACGATGAACAATCAACACTATCTCATAAACCAACGGTCAAACAAATGGATACCAATTTAGATCAAGTTGAACTAGTTAAGGATATCAATCCTGGCGTTTCTGATTTTAATCCACGCTATCAACTACCTCTCAATCCGAACCTGCCCTACTCGCCTCCACCTTCTCAAGTTCCCAATGGTTCTTTTCCCACTAGCTTAGTTGAATTCAATGATCGGCTCTATTTTAATGCTGATAATGGAGAAAATGGTCGAGAGTTATTTGTTAGTGATGGTACTGCTGATGGTACGCAATTAGTTAAAGATATTCGTCCAGGTACTACTGACTATGGCTATAACTATAGTTCTTCTCCTGAAAACTTAGTCGAATTCAACAACCAGATCTTTTTTAGTGCTAATGATGGAGAGAATGGCAATGAGCTATTTGTCAGCGATGGTACTGCTGAAGGCACTCAACTATTAGTGGATCTTTATCCAGGAGAAGATAACTACGGCGGCAATGGTTCTTTCCCTAGAAACTTGACCGAATTTGATGAAAAACTCTACTTTACAGCCAATGATGGAGAGAATGGCAATGAGCTATTTGTCAGCGACGGTACTGCCGAGGGAACTCAACTACTTGTAGATCTTCGTCCAGGAGAAGATAACTACGGTAATAATAATGGTGCTTACCCTAGTAACTTGACTGAATTTGATAACAAGCTCTATTTTGCGGGCAATGATGGTGTTCATGGCAATGAGCTATTTGTCAGTGACGGTACTGCTGAGGGAACTCAACTATTAGTGGATCTTCGCCCAGGAAGCAATCAATACGACTCTTATAGTTCTTACCCTAGTAACTTAACTGAATTTGATGGCAAACTCTACTTTACGGCTAATGATGGTGTTCATGGCAATGAGCTATTTGTCAGCGACGGTACTGCTGAGGGAACTCAACTATTAGTGGATCTTCGCCCAGGAAGCAATCAATACGGCTCTTATAGTTCTTACCCTAGTAACTTAACCGAATTTGATGACAAGCTCTACTTTACGGCTAATGATGGTGTTCATGGCAATGAGCTATTTGTCAGTGACGGTACTGCCGAAGGAACTCAGCTCGTGGCAGATATTAATCCAGGAACTAGTAACGATGGATATAGTAATAGTTCTTACCCCAGTAACTTAACCGAATTTAATGGCAAGCTCTACTTCACAGCGGATGATGGGGAAAAAGGTAATGAGCTATTTGTCACTGATGGTACTACGAAAGAAACTCAGCTCGTGGCAGATATTAATCCAGGGCTAAATAATTACAGTTATCCCAATAGTTCTTTTGCTTCTAGCTTAACTGTGGTTGGAGATGAGTTATTTTTTGCGGCTGACAACGGTGAAACTGGAACTGAGCTATTTAAACTGACTATTAGTGATCTGACAGAATCATCGCCAATTGAGATCAATGGTTCTGATCGTGCAGACAATTTACTAGGAGGTGATTATAACGATCTGTTTGATGGAGGGATTGGCAATGATCATCTCAATGGGGGAAATGGTGAAGATATCTTTGTGTTGAGGCCTAGTACTGGATCTGATACTATTTCTGATTTTGACTTAGGAGGCGATCGCTTTGGTTTGGCTGATGGTTTGCAGTTTGAGGATCTAAGTTTTGCTAATAATACTATCTTGGCTGGGGCGGAAGTATTGGCAACTCTGGAGGGGATTAACACTGAACAACTGACATCCAGCGACTTTCAAACGATTTAAATAATCAAATTACCTAGGGGTTGAAATCTCAACCCCTTTTCTGAGAGTAGTAATTAATTTTTCATCTAGCGTTAATCTGGCATCTTTATTAATGGTTTAACCCGCTAACAAAGTCAAGACTTAATACTAAAGTGCAAGAAAATTTACGGGAAGAAATAAATTCAAAATTTTATCTCAACCTTGGGTCGTCGAAAAAACTTTTGGATGATTTAATTGGTGAGTCATTGTGCGACGCGAAGCCATAAAAAACTAACTTCGTGTCTCTAATCCTGGAGGGTGTCGTTGTTTAAAGATGATCTTAATAATAATTAGCAATCGACACTATCTCACTAAAAAACAATCAAACAAATGGATAATAATTTAAGTCAAGTCGTATTAGTTAAGGATATTAACCCTGGCTTTTTTAAGAGCTATGATAACAATAGTGACTATCAGCCCACATATTCAATAGTTCCTGAAAGCTCTTTTCCTGATGGCTTGGTAGAATTCAAAGGCAAGCTATATTTCACAGCGAATAATGGAGAAACTGGCAATGAGCTATTTGTTAGTGACGGGACTGCCGAAGGAACTAGATTAGCAGCGAATCTTAATCCAGGAGAAAATATCCATTTTTTTGATGGCTTAGTCGAATTCAACGACAAGCTATATTTCAAAGCGAATGATGGTATTCATGGCGATGGGCTATTTGTCAGTGATGGTACTGCCGAAGGAACTAGATTAGCAGCGGTTCTCGATCCAAGAAAAAGTAACGACGGCTCTGGTCGTGGTTCTGCTCCTGATAACTTCGTTGAATTTAATGACAAGCTATATTTCACAGCGGATGATGGTGTTCATGGCGATGAGCTATTTGTCAGTGACGGTACGCCTGAAGGAACTCAATTAGCAGCGGATCTTTATCCAGGAGAAAATGGCTACGGCTATATTAATAGTTCTTTTCCTATGAACTTCGTTGAATTCAACGGCAAGCTATATTTCACGGCAGATGATGGTGTTCATGGTAATGAGCTGTTTGTCAGCGACGGTACCGCTGAAGGAACTAAATTAGTGGCAGATATCCGTCCAGGAGTCAACAAATACGGTAATCTTAGCTCTTTTGCTAATAACCTAGTTGAATTTAATGGCAAGCTATATTTCACAGCGGATGATGGTGTTCATGGCAATGAACTATTTGTCAGTGATGGTACGCCTGAAGGAACTCAATTAGCGGTGGATCTTTATCCAGGGGAAAATAATTACGGCAATATCAATGCTTCTTACCCTAGTAACCTAGTTGAATTTAATGGCAAGCTATATTTCACAGCGGATGATGGTGTTCATGGCAATGAACTATTTGTCAGTGATGGTACGCCTGAAGGAACTCAATTAGCGGTGGATCTTTATCCAGGAGAAAATAGCTACGGCTATAGTAATAGTTCTTTTCCTAAGAACTTGGTTGAATTCAACGGCAAGCTATATTTTACGGCAGATGATGGTGTTCATGGCAATGAGCTATTTGTCAGTGATGGTACGTCTAAAGGCACTCAATTAGTGGCAGATATCCGTCCAGAAAAAACTAGTAATGGCTATGGCTACAGTTCTTCTCCTTACGAATTAACTGTTGTTGGTAATGAATTATTTTTCCGTGCTGATAACGGTCAAACTGGACAAGAACTGTTTAAGTTAACTTTTGATAATGCAAGAGACGCAACACCAATTTTAATTAATGGCTCTGAAGATTCAGACTTTTTATTGGGTGGCGATCGCGCTGAACAAATTCAAGCCTTGAACGGTCAAGATACTGTTGTTAGCTGTGGAGGCAATGACTACATTGATGGTGGTGATGGAGACGATCGCCTGATTAGTAATGTAGGTAATGATAATCTAATTGGCGGTAACGGCAACGATACCCTCAGTAGCGGAAATGATAACGATACGCTGTGGGGTGGCAACGGTAACGATATTTTAAGAGGAAGAAGTGGCGATGATATCCTAACAGGAGGTAGCGATCGCGATCTGCTAGATGGAGGGATTGGTAATGACATCCTCCATGGTCGTAGCGGTGACGATATCTTTGTGCTGAAATCTGGTGCTGGATCTGATACGATTGTTGACTTTAGATTAGGAAGCGATCGCCTTGGTTTAGCGAATGGATTGCAATTTGATGACCTGAGTTTTGCTGGTAATACTATTCTGCTTGGGGAGGAAGTATTGGCGACTCTTAATTGGATTAATACCGAACAACTAACGTCTGACAACTTTAAAAAACTTTAAAACGATTTAAATAATCGGCAAGGGGTTGAGATTTCAACCTCTTGGCTGACAGTAGTAATTAATCTCGAATCTGGCAATTTTATTAATGGTTCAACCCACTAACAAAGTCAATCCTGAGGCGCAAGACAACTTACGAGAAGTAAGTTACGAATATAGCAATAATTTGGCTCAAATTTTAAAACATCTGCAAATTTCGCTTTTCTTTTCTACCTATCAAGCGGGTAAATTGGGAATCGTCACCGTTAAAGAGCAGAAGCTAGATATTGCCTTCCATAATTTTGAACGAGCAATGGGTCTGGCGCTTAATAGGTCGCGGATGGCAGTTGGAGGCAAGGATTGGGTCTATTTTCTCAAAAACGACACTGACATAGCAGTGCAGATTGACCCTGCTGGTAGCTATGATGCTTGCTATCTAACCAAAAGTGGACAGTATACAGGAGACATTTCAATCCACGATTTAGCCTGGGGAGGTCAAGAATTATGGATTGTGAATACGCGATTTTCCTGTCTTTGCACCTTAAGTAACAACTACAATTTTATTCCTCAGTGGCGACCAAGTTTTGTTAGCGCGATCGCTCCTGAAGATCGTTGTCATCTTAATGGGATGGCGATGGTGAACGGAATGCCTAAATACGTTACGGTCTTAGGTAAAACTAATACTCCTGGTGGTTGGCGATCGCAAAAGGCGCATGGGGGATGTATCTTGGAAGTGCCGAGTAGTAAAGTAATCACCACAGGCTTATCAATGCCTCATTCTCCCAGAATGCATCAAGGTATTTTGTGGGTGCTTAATTCGGGTAAAGGAGAACTAATTACCGTAGATTCCAACTCTGGCAAGCAGGAAATGATCGTGGCATTGCCTGGTTATGCTCGTGGTCTAGCAATTATCGGCAAGTATGCTTTTGTAGGCTTGTCTAAGATTCGAGAAACCGCTATTTTTGGCAACTTACCTATTAGCGATCGCTTTGATGAACTCAAATGTGGGGTCGCGGTAGTCGATTTACAGACGAGGCAAATGATTAGCTGTTTGGAATTTAAATCAGGAGTAGACGAAATTTTCGATCTACAAGGGATCGCTTTTTCCAGCGCCATGATTTCTGGTCCTTATGCGGTTACTGATGGTGTTATGCCAATTTGGTCGTTGCCAGCTAGTGCTGCCCCAAAATATTATAGTCATTTCAAATAGCAACCAGTGGATCTTATAACGAAGTAACAAGTAACAAGTAACAAGTAAAATTCACCATCATCATTAATACAAAGTAACCATAGGGAAATTAATTAAAATGACTATAGTAAGTAGCAAATAAGATTTGACCTTATTATCAATACAAAACTACCATAAGGAAATTAATTGGAATGACTATAGTATTAATTCTTTCCAGCTACTAAAACATAGAAGATTCCATCGACCACTCTTCTCATTTCTACGGTTCGAGGACGACCTCCTGGTTTTGCTGATGGAATCAAAGTTTTGATTATTTCCCACTACTCATCTGTTAAATCAGTACGATATGATTGATTCATAGCTATCGTTACCTGTCTTTTTAGCTATTGACAGATTAAATAAGCGCGAGAGTTTTTCTGATTTTTATCAGCGATCGTATTTATTTTGACTTTTCAGACATCCTCTAAGTAGAAAAAATAATTTCCCACCACTTATCAATCTCTAAAAAATTAGTAAATCGATAATCAGTCCATCCCAATTCTGGTTTACATTGTCTAAATCCATATTCGCGCCCTCGTTCTTAACCCGTACAAATTGCCAATTTGCTTCTTCATTTTGCTTCGGGTTACTTGAATATTAGTCATCACAAAAGAAGTAGAATTTTCGGGCATAGTCTCAGGGTTAGTAGTTATTGACCAATAAGTTCTTTGATTTCGTTTGCCGTAAATTACTTCTTTGATATATCTGGTTTCTGATTTTTGATCATTAAAAGTTCTCTTGAATTTGCACCACTTATTAGCTCTAACCTTCTGCTCAGAGGACAGCCAGACACCATGATTACTTCTAATTGCCATGTGAACAGCGGTGACGCGACGAAGGAGCTTATCCGAAGGTGTCCTAAAGGATATATCGAAGTGTACCACAAGGGCATAACATATCCCTTTAGGGACACCTGCGGATATACCCTTTAGGGAATCTTTTAGGAATCCTTTAGGACTGCTTCAAGAAAACGGAGTCTATTCAACTGAAAACGGCTGTAAATCCTTTTTCGTTTTAGCTTCGTATTTATTATTGGTTGAACGCTTAATAATTTAAATAATACTAAACTACTAATCAAAACAATCTACAATTATGCCGAGACGATATTTAAATAATACACCCAACCGATGGTTGCTTCCCCTTACTCTAGTTATACTTCTAACTAGCTGCGGAGGATACTCTAACTCCGAAGCTCAAAATAGCCCAGAAAAACAACCAGAATCGAGTGTTATTGCTGCTCAACCATTAAACTATCAGGATTATGCCGAAGTTTTACAAAATTATGTCGATGCATCGGGAAGAATTGACTACGAACAATTGCAGAATAATCGGCAAAAACTCGACAAGTTTAATGCTGCTATTGGTTCTGTTCCTCCCAATACCTATAAATCTTGGACAGATCAACAGAAAATTGCTTTTTTAATTAATGCTTACAATTCCCTGACCCTAGAAGCGATTGTCGATAATTATCCCACCGAAAGTATTCGTGACATTCCTGGAGTTTGGGATCGAAAGAAATTCAGAGTTATTGGTCAAGAAATGACCTTAAATGAGATCGAACATGAAATCCTTCGCAAACAATTCAATGAACCCAGAATTCACATGGCTTTGGTCTGTGCTTCTAGCGGTTGTCCTAAATTAAGGACTGAACCTTATTCGGGAGAAAAACTCAGCGCTCAACTCGACGAACAAACCAAAACTTTTCTCGCTATCCCTGACAATTTTCGCATCGATCGCGATTCAGAGAGGGTTTACGTTTCTTCAATTTTTAAATGGTTTGGCAAAGACTTCGAGAAAAGTTATAGCAAAGAGGAAAATTTTGACAACTTGAACGGCAAAGAAACAGCTTTTATCAATTTTATCAGTCAATATCTGAGTCCAACCGAGCAAGAATATTTGACCCAAGGGGTTTATAAAGTAAGTTACTTAGATTACGATTGGTCTCTTAACGCCAAGCGATAAGCAAGCGATAAGTCAGATGGTTTCTTGCGGATAAATGATAGGTGTAAAATTGAATCAAAGCCTTTTAAACCATAACTGCTGCGAATTAAGTCGGGTTTTTACCATTGTACCTGCCCTCAATGAAGAAGCGACCATTGGCAGCGTCATCGAGTCCTTACAATCCTCTGGACTGACAAACATCTACGTCGTAGATAATGGGAGTAGCGATCGCACGGCATTTGAAGCTCATTCTGCTGGTGCTAAAGTTTTCAGTGAACCATTGCCTGGTTACGGTCGAGCCTGTTGGCACGGATTACAACAATTACCAGATGAGTGCGATTGGATTTTATTCTGTGATGGTGATGGTAGTGACGATCTCAGTAAACTGCCAGAGTTTTTTGCTGCGACTCAAAATGCCGATTTCATCCTGGGTAACCGCCGTGCTAGTGCTTCTGGTCGCGCTGCTTTGACTGCGGCACAAAACTTTGGTAACTGGCTGGCTACTCTGCTCATCGGTTGGGGTTGGGGATATTGGTATCGAGATTTGGGTCCCTTGCGCTTAATTCGTCGCTCTGCCTTAGAAAAAATACAGATGCGCGATCGCTCTTTTGGCTGGACGGTAGAGATGCAGGCAAAAGCAGTTGACTGTGGTTTAAAGATTTGTGAAATTCCTGTGGGCTACCGCCACCGACAGGGAGGTCGCTCGAAAATTTCTGGGACGCTCAAAGGAAGCTTTAATGCTGGCAGGATTATTTTAGCAACTTTGGGGAGTTTATACTGGCAACGGAAAGATTTTTTTCGTTCCCCATTGCTTCAGTGGCTGAGTTCCTTACTTCTTATTGTGGGGGCAGTTCTCATTATTCCTCACGGAGATTTTCAGCAAGCGGGGACAGTACCTCGGTTTTGGTTGGGAATCGGAGTAATGGGTTTGGGGTTTGTGCTTTCTTGGGGGCTTCGAGACATAAGTAGTGCTTGGTTTTGGAGCGTGACAATTTTGACTAGGTTGCTGCTGCTGCCGATGTATCCAGGAGATGATATTTGGCGTTACCTATGGGAAGGATATATTCAAAACTTAGGTTTTAGTCCCTATAGTTTGCCACCCAACGCCTCGGAATTGATTCCCTATCGAACCGATTGGTGGGCATTAATCAACCATTTAGATACTTCTGCTATTTACCCACCACTGACTCAACTAGGATTTCGAGCTTTAGCTTTAATTAGTACCTCAGTATTATTGTTTAAACTGGCGTTTGTTCTAGCCGATTTAGGGGTATGTTGGCTATTAAGTAAAACTTGGGGCGATCGCCAAACCCTACTCTATGCTTGGAATCCCTTAGTTATCTATTCTTTTGCCGGTGGAGGTCACTATGATAGCTGGTTTATTTTACCTTTAGTAGCGGGATGGTTGGCTTTCGAGCGACGCTATTGGGCATGGAGTGCATTGCTCATTGGTTTGAGCGTGGCAATCAAGTGGATGTCACTACCGATTCTGGTCTTTTTAGCTTTACAAGGAAGAAGAAAATATGCACCTTTAGTTTTCTTATTGGGTATGTTGCCAATGTTGGCGACAGCTTTTGGGTTTTGCCATGATAGTAATTGTTCCTTAATTCCAACTACTTCAACCTTCGTTTCTCACGGTCGCAGTGCCGAATTTATTCCTTATTTAATTAGTTTAGTTTGGTATCCTTCAACACAATCAAACTGGATTTATGCCATTCCTCTAGGGTTAATAGCGATCGCTTTACTGTGGCATTGCCGTAGCTTCGTCAATTTTGTTGAGTGGTATTTTTTTGCTTTGTTGACACTATCACCAATTGTTCACGCTTGGTATTTTACCTGGTCAATTCCCTCGGCTGTAGCTACCCGCAATCTTGGCGTACGTTGGGTTAGCCTTTCGGCTTTTGTTTACTTTATCCTCAAACATCGACAATCTTTAGGTAACTTTGACTGGCGATTAACTCCTTTAGAAAGGTACTGGCTTTGGTTGCCTTTTCTTATAGGCTTTCTCTGGATAAAATTCTGTGGCAAGAATGTTGAAGACGATTATTAGTGTTCATGGCAAAATTGTTTAATTTCAGTTTAATAAAATGAGTGAAATAAGTTGGCACTTATTAACTCTAGTAATTTCCAGATTATCACCACCTTGTTTAAAATCACGAAACATTGTCTTATCGCCTTAAAACACGTATTTTGAGTTTTCTGTCAATGCTAAACTCCTAATCTAAACCAAAAGCATCTTTAAACACAATCGGATCGTAATATTCGCGAAACAGTTCAATTTTGCCATCGACAACATGAAACAAACCGCCATATCGCTGGTTGTAGTTTCTTCCTGTAGTAATAATTTCTACATTACCCCGCCATTCAGCAAAAACCATTGTGGCATCCTGCATGGGATAAAATACTAACTCATCGATAAAATTGGCTTTTCCGCTTGTTTCTGGCCATGCAGCATAGTGTTTAATCAGATTAGCTTTCCCCTCGACACGCTTAGGAAAACCTTCGGGGGAAAAAGGCATATCTTGCACTGCATCTTCCGCCCAAACTGAGGCAAATTTATCCATATCTTTGTCTTCTAAAGATGTTAAGAAATCAATTACGGCTTGCTTTGTCTGTTAGCGTTGAAGATAAGAAGAAGGGTTAATACTCGCTTGTTCTACAGCTCGATCAATAATAGCGCGATCGCCTTGTTCGGATTCAGCAATAAAAGTCATTTTGGCGATCGCCCATTCTCCATCTTCTTTAACTAAACCATATTCATAGCTACCTGTAATTTGCCATAACATTTCATTTAAGTAATGATTAGCGACAACATCAGCCATAGCAGTTGCCGTATTTCCCTTAACTTCAGTTTCAAGATTATTGCTAGTTGTTTTTTTCTAGTGGGTAGTGCTATTTTTACTTTTGAGGCGATACTAGAATTTATGAGAGCAACTTCTATTCTGTCTTTGGCTCATTTTCTAGCTTGTTTATTTTTTACTATTGGCTCTTGGCTTTTTCTACGAAATGCTCAAAACTAAGAGATTAATGCTGGAATTTTGAGAATTATTCTGTTATCCAGCATAAGTACAATCATCTTAATCCATCAATTGTGAATAACGATGAGGATTGATTTGCTCAAATGTGCCATTGTAAACGAAATTTTTGACCATATCGGTTTTATAGAAATCATGAGGAAAACCGAGTTCAATTTGACTTATTGCATCCAACTGTTTTATTTGTTCTTTTGGTAATTGCAAATCGATACATTGAAGATTGTCTTCAAGATGAGAAACTTTTCTTGCACCAATAATTGGAATTACGCCTTTACTCAGTAACCAACTTAAAGCGACTTGTGATGAACTTTTGCCTACT
>NZ_PVWF01000107.1 GCF_003003995.1 Pleurocapsa sp. CCALA 161
TAATCAGCCAATTTTTGACTAAACTATTTACGTTTATTGGTAGAGATTTATAAGCCCCCTCTAGTTGGTAAGCAAGCGTACCCAAATAACCTTCTAACCACTCAATCTTTTCGATCTTAAATCCTGCCTCCTGAAATAAATAAGAATTACCAAATTGAGTATAGCGATAGAAATCATAAGGTTGTAGATGCTCTTCATAAAAAAAGGGAGTAGTGCAAATAATTTCTCCCCCACTTTTTAAGACTCTGCATAATTCTTTTAAAGCCTGTTTTGGCTCAGGCAAATGTTCTAAAACCTGATTACATACTATATAATCAAATCTTTCATCCTTAACTGGAATAGCAACTAAATCGCAGACATAGTTACAGGAGGAAGTAAATTTATCAGCAGTTTCATATTGAAAATTAGCAAATAATTCTTGATAAGGTGCATTCCCCGCCCCAGCATCTAAAACTAAGCTACCAGGTTTTATATGAGAGGCAAATTCTTGATTACAATTATACAGATAAACTCGTGAAGAATTTTGCAATAAATATTGCTCTATTTTAACTCTAATACTTTTAATAAATCGCTTCATTGATAATTTACTCTATTTTTTTTTATATTCTACAACTATCTGCAAGATGTCACGTAAACGTTTTCTTCCTTGGGGAATTAAGCACCAAATTAAACCATAAAATAAAATATATACTGAACAATCTAAAGAAAAACTAGCAAATGTATTTAGCTCTATTTCTTTAAAAAAAAGACGTTGTAAGATAAACACGCCAATTGCAGCACCAATTGAGCCAAAAGTTGGTAAAAAAATGATGGCGAAAAAATCAGTTAATTTTAGCCAAGTTCCCTTGTAGCAGTAAACAATAGCGGGAATTACGATAATTATCCTGGATAACCCATAGGCAGCGGCTATTCCCAATGCGCCCCACTTGATTGCCACCGCGAAAATAATCACATTGAGTACAGAAGAAAAAATACCCCAGCGTAATTGGCGATCATTCCTATTTAAAGATTGATATACCCATCCCGTCGCTAGATTAAAAGTACCAATAAAAGCTGCTGGAATCAAAAATTGAAAAATGGGAATGGCGTTGAGCCACTCCTTCCCCAATAATAATAAGATTACTTTATCGGCTGAAACACACAAAAACATGACCAGAGGCATCCCTAAAAAAGTGATCGCCAAAAGCGCCCTGCCATAGTATCTTTGATATCTCTCAGGATCGTTTTGTAATCGAGACAAGGCAGGTAAAGCTACTCGATCAACTGGCACATTGATTTGATTGATAGGCAGCAGCACCAATTGATATGCCTTGGCGTATAGTCCTAATTGTTGCGCACCCCAAACTCGACCAATCAAAAAATTATCGAGGTTGCGAGAAAAATAATTAATAATATTAAATCCTGTTAAGTCTCGCCCAAAATTTAACATTGAGCCGATTTTAGCATCTCTACTAGGCAATCCTGGACGCCAGCGACAAAAAAACCAGACCCCGATCGCATTAGACACCACTGTAAATAGCTGTAGAATGACTAATGACCAATACCCTGCACCGTAATAAGCCGAGATAATCGACCCGATGATTCCATTGATTATGGCAACAATTTCAATTTTTGCCAAACTAGAAAATTCCATCTGTCGCTGTAGCAATGCTTGGTGCTGTACGGTTAAACCACTGAAAACAAAACTAATGGCTAAACACAGGGTAATTGCTCGTAAACGGGGTTCTTGATAAATTAATGCTACTGCTGGAGCGAGTAAAGCTACCACCAAAGCAACTAGACAGCCAATCACGACATTGATCCAAAACAAAGTACTAACCTGCTGGTGATTGATTTTAGCCTGTTGAACAGTGGCTGCTGATAAGCCCAAATCCTTAAAATATTCGACAAAGCCGACAATCACAGTTGCCATCCCGATCAAACCATAATCTTCGGGAACAAGTAAGCGGGCTAACACGGCGGTAGAGCCTAGTTTAAGTACAAATTTGCTGGCTTGAGCCGCAATGGTCACCGCGCCCCCACGAACCGATTGCCGTTTTAAATTTCCCTCTAGATGGTTTGTATCGAAGTAATCTCGATCTTTATCCCTCAAATTGTTAGCATTTTGCTTCGACACTAATTAGCCCTAATTAAATTGATTGAAATTGATTGAATTTGTCCATTTTAAATGTTAGGTTAGAAAGACTCCGCCAAGATACCATGAACTTTATAATTCTTAGGTAAAGCAAACCTCGAATAGCCTAGTGGATTAAGATTGAGCGTAAAGCTGCCAAATCTAAATAATTCCCCGCAAAATTGCCCTGAATAACTCGACAAGGCTGTTCAGGCTCACCCAAATCACTCAGCACCAAAGCAGCCTGGCTAAAGTCTTGCTGCTCAGTATAGTTATTAACGGTCACAACGGTAGTCAATCCTGCGGCGATCGCCGATGCTAATCCATTGTCAGAGTCTTCCACAACAACCACGCTGCCTGCGTCTAGTTCTAAACGTTTGATTACATAGTGATAAATATCTGGAGCTGGTTTTTTGGCGGGGACAATATCTCCAGCGGCAATGACAGCAAACCAATCTAGATCGAGATATTTCTCTAATAGCGCAATGACGTTAGGTAAAGAAGTAGTTGTGGCGATCGCCAAAGTAATTCCTGCTGCTTTGGCTGATTCAATTAGTCTTTTTGTTCCTGGACGTAAAGCAATTGCTCCGCTCTTGAGTAACTCTAAGTAGTGCTTAGTTTTCAACTGATGCAGATGAGCGACAAAATCATTTAGCTCCCCATCTGGCTTGAATTCTGGGAGATAATGCCGTAAAAAGTACTTGAGGCGCTCTTTACCACCAGATACAGTTAGCAGTTCACCATAGAAATCTACTGACCAATGCCAATCTAATCCTGCTGTTTGAAACCCTCGATTGAAGGCGACTCTATGTCCATCTCGCTCTGTATTGGCAAGAGTACCATCAACATCAAAGATGAGACACTGTAATTGATTGCTCATATTTTCAAGTCGGTTCTTGTCCCTTTTTGATTGTCTAGTCTAATCAAACTGTGCTGAGGATAAAAGCATTTTTTGCAGACACTTAGCAATTCTTTTTGCTGCCCCAGCCTCTCCCATACGGCGTTTACCATTAATCCCAATTTCATTTAATAATTGCTCATCGTCGATCACTTTAGCGATCGCCTTGCCCACTTGACCAGGATTTTCCACCATCAAAATAGCACAACCAAGTAAACGAGCCTGAGCTTCGGCAAAAGCGTAAGTAAATTGAGGACCTTCTCCAGGAAAGATAACGACAGGCTTACCCAAACCTACGAACTGTTCCGTAGCTGTTCCCGCCATGGCGATCGCAATATCTGCTTGCTTAAAGCATTCTTGGTTATGTTGAGTCAGAGTCAAAGAGACTTTGTCGTCAAACGAAGGAGCTTCCTCCAACTTGGTCAAGATTACAGTCTGCTCCTGTTTTGAGGTTACCTGCCATCCTTGAGTAACAGCGCTAATCATAAAGGGTTTCAAATCTAGCGCAGGAGCGATCGCTGCCTGGAAATTCAACTGTTTTTGAGGCAGGGTTTTGATTACCGACCAAACCGCCGTTAAGATCTGCTGCCAATTTCTGACGGCTTCGGGCATTCTCGACCCTGGTAAAAGTAAAATATCTAATTTATGTGCTTCTCTGGGCATACTTTTACTCGTCAGACCATCCATCATCGGATTTCCCAAATCGTAAGCAGGAATTGCCCATTGCTGTAGAATTTCGGTGGTCAAACTATCTCTGGGAAAAACTCCTCGACAGCGATCGCAACTCATTAGCCAGCGCTCCCAAGGTAGATATATTGAGTCGAGCTTACGTTCTAGCCAAGATGTTTGAGGCAGCCAGCCAAATTCATCCCGCACATAGTACTCAGACTTGGCAGTACCAACAAAGGCATAGTCTGCCTTACTCCACCAGGCATACAGCAAAGGGACAAGATCCCCCACCGCAAGAATCTTGCCTCCAGTTTTACCCCATTGACGTACCACGCTAATTTGTTCTAAGGTTAACTGAATTAGACCCCTGCGCAGATCTTGCCAGAGTGGATTGCCTCCTTTGTAGATAAAGCCACCCGAAGGCATTTGCTGCACTCGACCTGCCAGAGAAATATGGAGATTCTGGTAGGCGTACCCCTGTCCAACTATTGGTAGAGCTGATATTTCTAGTTCTGGAATATCCTGTAGCAGTCGTTCTATAATACGGATGGCGATTAGATCTTCTCCATGACCATTGCTCAGGACTAGCAGTTTCATTCCATTTTGACCAGTTAATTTGGCTCTACTGTAGACGATTTAATGATATTTTTAATTATTGCTGTTAATTTATTAATTACGCTGCTTAATATTTACATAGCGATCAGAATTTGGCAATTACGAATCCTTATTGCCCGTATTACCAGCATTTTAATTAATTACGAAAGCTACTTTAGCATTCTGTTGCCAGTTGCCCCCCAGGTAATCTACCAAGGACAGGAGAATATTGCTCAGATTCGCCAAAAATATCAGTTATGGCAGCTACAAACTGCCCAGCTAAGACAGTTGTTTTGGCTAGTAAATCAAAGTTACCAAATTTGTCGCAAAATTTAGATTTAGTTGAGATTTTGTGTCGCATATTTATCACCAGCGACTTTTTATCTCATCCATAACTTCTGAGCGAGCAATTGCTTACTCAAACATAATTTAAGCTGATACCAAACGAGACTCTGCTGTGTCTTTAATTAAACTCATTTTAGTATGCAGATAATCATTTAAGGAAACACGTTCTTGAGCTGCCAGGGGTTGCTGAGCATCTAAACGCTGTAATAATCTTTGAATTAAGTCTGACTCACTAACTTCTAATAGCTCCCAGGCATTAGTTGTTTCAATCAGATTCCAGGTTTGGCGTAATAATGTGGTATTCAACTTGCTTCACCTTAATAAATATGGTAGATGTAGTCGTTTTAGCTAAGAATTTAACTGCGCTAATAATCTAGATCTTAGTCTGATCAAAGTAAATATAAAGAAAACATTGAGATATAAAGCATATATCCATACAAAGCTTAATATATAGAGTTGATTGTTTACTTTATTTTAAAACATAGGTAAAAACTACTTAACTTCAGGATGTTCTGTAGCACGACAAGCATCCCCCAAACGATTGATTTTGCTAATGAGTTGATAAAGGCGACCGAAACTTTTTTGGTTAAAGTAAAAGCTTAAGCGGGGTAAATGAAGGATTTCTAAGTCTTGCTGTTCTTGGGGCAAAGCTATATTTTTGGTGATTTCCCCTTGGTTAAGAATATCACTAAATTCATGATTTAATTGGTTCACCACGGGATCGGACAACTCTAAGTTAAGACGCATCACAAATAGTTTGCCAATATAGCGACTTGAATGGTAGACGCGATAAAAATTCTTAATGGTTTGACAGGCAACATCCAGGCGATCGGTAATCGTATATAAACTCGGATCTTCAGAACTAATTAAACCCTTGGCTTTTAATTGACTGCAAATATAGTCATTCCAAGAATGCCAGTAATCTCCTCCTGGTCGGTCTACCAGGACTAAAGGTACAGGTCCATATTTACCAGTTTGACAAAGAGTAAGAGTCTCAAATGCCTCGTCTTGAGTTCCAAATCCGCCTGGAAATAGAGCGATCGCATCACTTTCTTTTAAGAAGAATAATTTTCGTGTAAAGAAATATTTAAAATTAATCAGCTTATCATCTCCATTAATTGAGGAGTTTGCACCCTGTTCAAAAGGAAGTTTGATATTCAAGCCAAAAGAATTATCTCTGCCTGCACCTGCATTTCCTGCCTGCATAATCCCCCCTCCAGCTCCAGTAATTACCATAAACCCTGCTTCGGTCATACAGCGAGCGAAATCAAACGCGATCTGATATTCTGGTTCTTGAGGCGCAGTTCTAGCCGAACCAAAAATAGAGATTTTTCTGGTGTGACGATAGGGATAGAATCTTTTGAACCCCTGTTCTAAATCTTCTAAAGATGCAGTTAAAATTTTCCAGTTAAGACGCTCTGTATCTTCTTGTGCAACTCTTAAAAGTACCTGCAAAGCTCTTTGAATTAATTTACCTTGAGGATGGTTTGGTAAATCGACAAGTAGTTGCTGTAGCTGTTGAGCTAAATCTGAGTTACTGACAGATGAGTCCATAATTAGGCGTAAGAAGGACTTTTAATCATCACTTATTTTAATTGAATCTGCAACCATTTTAGAGCGAAGCAACTTATTGAATTTCAACAGTCCTAATCTAATTTTTAATTTTAATCGCCCAAAATATGGTTATTGTAAATAAGATTGCCATTAAAATTTATGTTAAATCGGTTCAAAAGATATTTTGAAAAAATTGAACAGTCAGCA
Organism: Pleurocapsa sp. CCALA 161; assembly: GCF_003003995.1. Lineage (GTDB taxonomy): Bacteria > Cyanobacteriota > Cyanobacteriia > Cyanobacteriales > Xenococcaceae > Waterburya. The sequence goes on from NZ_PVWF01000107.1 coordinate 6,381, forward strand.
AGAAAAAAGGCGATCTTATCAAAATTGTCGGCTCAAGATCTTAAATTAATATCTGATATTCGCGCGCAAAAAATAACTTATCTGTCGGAAACAAGACTCGCTAGCATTAATCGAACCTGCTGTTCAATTGAAGATGCCAATTTACCTGGAGTATTGATCGAAGCTGGTTGCGCTCTAGGGGGATCTGCTGTCTTGATTGCTTCTGCCAAAAGCGCCAAACGCCCCTTCTTTGTCTATGATGTTTTTGAGATGATTCCTGCGCCTACTGATGCCGACCCCAAAGATGTACATGAGCGCTATCAAACTATTGTTCAAGGCAAATCCGCTGGAATTGGTGGAGACAAATACTATGGTTATTTAGAAAACCTGTATGATTTAGTTCAGTCCAACTTGAGTAGCTTTGGGATCAATTGCCAACAACAGCTTGTTTCCCTCATTAAAGGACTGGTGCAGGACACAATGGTTATTGAGCAACCCGTAGCTTTCGCTCACATTGATGTAGATTGGTATGAGCCAGTTTTGACTAGTCTTGAGCGTATTTTTCCTAATCTAGTTGTTGGGGGGAGTATTATTCTTGATGACTATCACGATTGGGGAGGATGCAGAAAAGCAACCGATGAATTTTTGAGAGAAGTTACTGGGCAATATACCTTAGATGACTCGGCAGGGTCGTTGAAAATAACTAGAGTCAAAAACTAGGGGAAGCTTCAGTGATTGTTCCTTGCTTTGATTAGCTCTAGTTTATTGAATATAATTTACTAGAGCTAAAAAAATACGATAATTGTTCGAAATCTAAAAATATCTAAATATTAAAGATACTTTTCGATAGTAGTTGCCAGAGTGGTTTTGGGTACTGCGCCCACCACCATATCTACTCGTTGACCTTCTTTAAAGATCATTAAAGTAGGAATACTACGAATACCATATTGACTAGCAACTTGGGGATTTTCGTCTGTATTCAATTTGACAACTTTAATTTGTCCGTCGTACTGTTCGGCGATTTCATCGACTACTGGCGCAACCATACGGCATGGCCCGCACCAAGGGGCCCAAAAGTCTACTAAAACTGGTACTGAGCTTTCTAAAACCTCTTCAGGAAAACTAGCATCTGTTACTGGCGCGGCTGATGATGACATACTTACTTAAGTCCTTAGCGATCATAAATCCTTTTCAATAATATAGGATTCTACCATGGTCAATGTTCAACAGAGATCTAAAGCAACTAGACTTTACATCTGAGAGAAGATCTGATTTTTGATAAATCTCTCCTGATTTTATTGAAAAATCTTAGTATCTTTGGGGAAGAGAAGACTTATAAATAACTTTGTCATAGCAAATCAGCGCAGAATAACCATGGATGGCAGTCTAATTTTGTTCAATCTATTAAATCCTCCAGTCTTGTTTTTCTTTTTGGGGATGATCGCCGTATTCACTAAATCAGATTTAGAAATTCCTGCGCCTTTACCTAAGCTTTTTTCTTTATATCTTTTGATTTCTATTGGCTTTAAAGGGGGTCATGAATTAGCCAACAGCGGCATCGATTTAAAAATTGCGATCGCTTTACTAGCATCAGTAGTCATGGCTTGTATAGTGCCAATCTATACCTTTTTTATTTTAAAAACTAAGCTGGATAGCTATAATGCTGCGGCGATCGCGGCTACTTATGGTTCAATTAGTGCAGTAACATTTATTACGGCTAGTTCTTTTTTAGACAAACTCCAAATTCCTTACGGTGGACATATGGTAGCTGCATTGGCACTCATGGAATCTCCAGCAATTGTCGTCGGGATTATTTTGGTCAAAAGATTTGCTCCCAAGCCAGAATTTGAATCTAAATCTAGCCCAGAGGATCAATATCAATATTCACCTGCTACTACTACTACTACTACTACTACTACTACTACTACTACTCCATCATTAGGAGCGAGTACTTCCCCAAAGGTCAAAATTGAACAAGAGCAATCTGATTTTTCTTGGGGTGAAGTTTTAAGAGAAGCTTTTTTAAATGCTTCAGTTTTTTTGTTGATTGGTAGTTTAATTATTGGCGTTTTAACAGGAGAAGAAGGCTGGATAAAACTAGAGCCATTTACTCAAGGTATTTTTTATGGTGCTTTGACTTTCTTTTTATTAGATATGGGATTAGTTGCTGCTAAAAAAATCAAAGATTTAAGCAAAACTGGTGTCTTTTTAATTGGCTTTTCTGTGTTTGTTCCCATCGTTAATGCCTTGATCGGGATTGGGATCGCCAAAGTTTTGAGTTTTGAACCAGGCAATGCTTTATTGTTTGCGGTTTTATGCGCTAGCGCCTCTTATATTGCGGTTCCCGCAGCGATGAGAATGACTGTACCAGAAGCTAACCCTAGTCTTTATGTTTCCATGGCTTTAGCTCTTACCTTTCCCTTTAACATTATTGTTGGCATTCCTTTGTATTTAGAAATCATTAAACATATATTTGTATAAACAATGCAATCAGTTCACAAAGTAGAAATTATCCTCAGCAGCCTCAAACTTGAGCAATTACTAACAATTCTGGATCAAGTTAATGTATCTGGCTATACCGTTATTGACAACACGACAGGAAAAGGCGATCGCGGTTTCACCGATACCGATCTTGACAGAGTATTTAGTAATGCTTATGTCTTGACGGTTTGCACTAATGAGGAACAGCTCAATCTTTTGATTGCAGAAATTACTCCTCTACTCAAAAAAGTTGGCGAAACCTGTTTAGTTTCCGCAGCAGCTTGGATTGATCACTGATGTTACGCATTTAATGAGATCTTAACTTCTATAGAGATCATCACAATAAAACGTCCAGGCAACGCCAATGAAACAAGCTGCCACAGAAGCGATCCCGCCAATGATCCACCAACCTATTTCGCCTAACCAGGGGATCAGGCGATCGCCTAATACCGTAATTCCTTTAGAAGCTATATAAAAGGTAGGGAAATTAATCTAAATAAATATTTTCGCCTGGTTCAGCTGAGACATCTTCGTTTTCCCATTCAATGTCAGGCATTGCTTCAAAAGCCCTACGGACATAGCTTTCCCATAGATTACGTATTTTAGCGATATAAGGCGCGCCAAGACGAAGTTCTAAACTGTTGCGCAGTTCAAAGCTATCGGTTTTATACATAATCAAATTGATTGGTGGTCCCACCGAAATATTTGATTTCATAGTCGAATCAATCGACAGCAAAGCACATTTAGCAGCATCCTCTAGAGGAGTGTCATAGGTGACGGTGCGATCGATAATTGGTTTGCCATATTTAGTCTCACCAATTTGTAAAAAAGGAGTTTCTTTGGTTGCTTGAATAAAGTTTCCTTGGGGATAGATCAGATATAGTTGTGGATCTTCGCCGACAATTTGCCCACCTAAGAGAAAATTACACCTAAAGCTGATGTTATCTTTTTCTAACCAAGGGCGATCGAGTTCTTGAATTTCCCTGCTTTTACTACCCACATAAGCAGCAATGTCATACATGGTAGGTAGAGTATGCAGATTTTTATCTGCTTGGTTTTGAATATCGCGATTAAGTCGAGTCAATACACCTTGAGTCACCGAAAGACTTCCTGAAGCACAAATTACAATCACCCTTTCTCCAGGCAAAGATAAATCAAAGAGCTTTTTATAAGCAGAGATGTGGTCTACTCCTGCATTAGTGCGAGAATCGCCAGCCATTACAATACCGAATTTATTGATAATTCCCAAGCAATATGTCATTTATTAATTATTTGTATTTTACCTATAGAAAAAAACTTTAGTATCCTGCTTAATGACAGGGGATAAATATTTTGATGAGCATTAATCAATATATTTTACGTCTAAAGCATTTAACTGTAATTTTGTATATTTAACAAAACGAAGTGAAACCCAAACTATGCTATAAGAGTTAATCTTGCTGTCTTTTAACTCTAGCAACCTGTTTAGGTGCAGGTATTTTCTGATAAAAGGCGATCGCCTTTTGGAAGCACTCCTGACTCTGAGTTATCTTTTTATTAGCTTGTAGTGTAATTCCCCACTGAAAATAAGCTTCGGCGAGGTCACATTTGGCAGCAATTTTTTCCAGTAACTCTACTGCTTGTTGATGATAAATATTAGCCTGAATAAAGTTATCGTTTAGACTCTCGATCTTGCCTAAACCAATAAAAGACTTGGCTTTAATTTGGGTGTAGTGACTAGATTGGGAAAAAGCGATCGCTCTTGACCACATTTTTCTGGCGAATTCAATCTGTTGCTGATTGCAGAATATTTGTCCTAACATCTGAATAAAATAGGCAAAGCGTCCTGTATTGTAGGTGGGGTCTTCGAGTTCGATAATCTGGCGATAGAGTCGGGAAACTGTAGGATCGGCAGTGGTGGTTTGGTAGGAGTTAACTAAGGCTAAACCTAAACTAGCTTTTTCTGACCAAGGATGATGTTTGGTATTATGGGCTAAATCAATTGCCTGCTGAAATAATGCTGCTGCGGTAGATAGTTCCCAAAGATCGAGATTGTATAATCCTAAACTCAGGAGGGAATCTACTTCCAACATACGCCAATAGTAGAGATCGTGGCGATTTTCTTGACTAGGGGAAATTAGCTTTTGGCTGTGGCGACTAGTAGTGATAGTTTGTTGTTGAAAAGCGATCGCCCGATGAACTTTCCCCGTTGTCCAGTATAAGTCCCCTAAGATATTATTTAATTCACTGCGATGGCGATCGTGATCGATGCGCTCAATAATTTGATGAATAGCGATCGATAGTGGCTCAATTATTCCTAGGCGATAGAGAGTTGTTCCCAGAGTTAAGTATTGTCCCCACTGATTTTCGCGGCTATGAAGAATCACCTTGGCAGCAGCAGCATAATCGGTAATGGCGAGATAGTGATAGTAGGCTTCCAAAGCAGTTAAACCATCTTGAATCTGATTGATTCTGGTAACACTCTGGGTGAAAAAATTAGCAATTTGTTGATGTGTCTGCACCCAATCCGCAGTGATAGACTGCAATCTTAATCTTGCCTCTGCCTGGATCATGGGATGTAGCCAGTATTCACCTTGAGCAAATTCTAACAAAGAGCGATTACGCAAGGATTTTATTACCTGTCTGGGTTTTGTGGGAACATCCCATAGCAGACATAATACCCCTGCTAGGGATACTGTTGCTAAATCTTGATAGCGATAGCAACCCAAACGACAGAGTAAATTGTAAGCTTGAGGATCTAGCTGCTGAAGACGGTCAAATTGACTGGCTACCAGATTAGTCAAATCGGTTTCTATCAAAGGATCGTAACGATTTTCCTGCCAGTACTGGATTAAATCACCATCATAGTCTTCCTGAACAATGCCAGATAACATTCCCATCGCCTTGGCGTTGCCACCATAGGTTTGATGAATTTGAGTTAGTACCTCTCCAGTCTTAATCTGATATGCTGTGAAATACTTTTGCCAAGCTGCCAGATCTAAACCAGAAAGACGATAATGTTCTAAATCCAAGTCGGCTTCACAAAGGCGATCGCGACTGGTAATAATAGTCGTGGACTGTACTTTAGCATCCCCTAAAATTCGCAACAGTTCTAGATAGTCTCGATGATGAGCAATAAATTTGCCGTTTTTATCTAAAGCTGGCTCTAGATTATCAATTAAAATGCCCACAGGACGTTGTTCTAAACACCTTTTGAACCGAGAGAGAGTAACCCCAAATTCTTTTCCCGAATCTTCATGCAAATCTCGCTGTAGCCATTCTTCCACGACAGAAGCCACCGACACTATATTCGTTGTTTCCTTTGCCATTAAAACTTCTAAGTTTAGAGGAAAGTTTTGATGAGCAAGAAACCTTTGTGCCAGGGTAGTTTTGCCGATTCCTCCTTCTCCTTGCAAGACAATAATTTTGTGACCTTGAGCAACTAGACTTTGAAGATTAGCGATCGCCTGTTGTCTACCAATAAAATTTGGATTTTCTGAAATAACTAAATTAAAGCTAAAATTATTTTTCTCACGATCAATAAATTGTTCCCCGTCGATAGCCTGTAACTGCCTGTTAACCAGACTCCGTAAATTGCTTTTAGTAACTTTTGCTCCCCAAGCCTGAGTTAGCAGTTTCCACAATAAAGATCCTGTATCCTTTGCGTGTCCTTCAGTACAGCCATAAGTATCGGCAATTTTTAGATATTTATGACCGAGTAAAACATTAGTAATTACAGCCTGTTGTAAATCAGTGAGATGCTTATTAGTATGGCGATAAACTTCTCGATCTACCAATGCTAATGCTGCTTCAACATTCATAATCCACAATTCACAACAGACATGAAATTATTCAATATCCTACACAATTTTAACGGCGGATCTGGTAATAGACCTATTTATAGTCATTTCCAATCAACAACAGCTATTTTTAACTTTTATAGCAATACGTACTCAAGTTAGGACATTGACTACCTATTTGCGTGTACGGCTATAATTTAATTCTTTGGTTAATACTTGGTCGGTGCAAAATGTTCGATTTACAGAAAATCTTTCCACTTATCGACCAAACGCAGAATTACCCAGGTGATCAAAGCACCAATTAACCCTAAAAGCCATAAACCACAGCCAGCACTAATTCCCAAGGCAGCCGAAACCCAAATTGCTGCTGCAAAAGTCAATCCTTTGACTCTTGAGTCTCGTAAAATTGTCCCACCACCAATAAACCCAACTCCGCTAACTACCCCTGAAATAGCGCGTCCTAAGACATCCAGGTTTTGCTGTGCTGCACCGATTTGAATTGGAATAAGTACGATCACTGCTGAACCAAAGCTAACCAACATATTTGTTCTCAAACCTGCGGATTTACCCTGAGTTTCCCTCTCCAAGCCAATAATTGCACCGATTAGTAAAGCGATACCTAAGCGCAAAGAAATTTCATACCAGCTAATAGGAGCAAAAGAATAAGTTGCAGACAATTTTAATGGTTTTTAAAGCGATCACCTTTATTATCTAGCATTAATGTTAAATAAATAATCTATTACAAGATAGAAATCGCCTTAAGGAGAAAATTTAAGCTAATATCATCTAGCAAGAATTTAATCCGATTCCTGCAATTTTTAGGCAACAAATAAATTAGCGATTACGCTCCGCGTAGTCTTCGGATCGCCTGTACCAAATCATCTTGTTTTATCAATGATTCGCCGATCAAAACGGCTTTTGCTCCTGCTTGTTTGACGGTATTTAAATCTGTGGCGGTATGTAAACCAGATTCGCTGACGATCATAATGTCACGCTGTTCTAGCATTTCTTTTCTTGCAGTAAGAAGATCGGTAGTAGTTTGCAGACTGACGCTAAAGTCTTCTAAATTACGGTTATTGATGCCAATTAACTCTACTCCAGGGATCTCTAGCACTCGATCTAATTCTTCGAGGGTATGCACCTCGATTAAAGGAGTCATGCCTAATGCCTTAGTGATTTTAACAAAGTAGTTGAGATCTTTATTTTCCAATACCGCAGCAATCAACAATACGGCATCTGCACCCTGAGCACGGGCATAATAAATTTGATAGGGATAAATAATAAACTCCTTACACAGCAAAGGTAAATCAACCTCGGCTCTAATTAAGCTGAGATTATCAAAACTGCCTTGAAAAAACTTACTATCAGTCAAAACCGATAAACAACTTGCCCCGCCTTCAGCGTAAGCTTTAGCGATCGCCACAGGATTAAAATCGGCTTTAATAACCCCCTTGGAAGGAGAAGCCTTTTTAACTTCGGCAATTAAAGCAAGATCAGTCTGACAATGGCGCAAAGCAGCTAAAAAATCCAGAGGAGGAGCAACATCCTGTACTTGCTCTCGTAGCTGCAACAACGGCAGGCGATCGCGCATTCCCTCTACTTCAACCTCCTTGTACCAGATAATTTCTTCGAGAATATTATTCGGTTCGGTGTTGGGAATTTTTGAGCGATATTCTACTTCCCCTGAATTAACTTTAGGATTGGGATTTCTACGTCTAATTTGCATAATAGATATTAATTATATGAATATATTATTTACCAAAAAAGCTAAGAGCTAATAGCTAGAGCAAAGCCCGCTACTGATAACGGATTCCTGCTTGTTTAAATCTTCGCAACACTTCCCCCAGGCGATCGCAATCGGCAATCAAACTAATCCGCACATAACCTTCTCCCGCTTCCCCAAAGGCATTGCCTGGAGTAATCACCACCCCTGTCTGCTGTAGTACATCGAGGGCAAACTCCGTTGAACCTTGCCCCATAGGGGTTTTAATCCACAGATACATGGTCGCCTTGGAAATGGGAATTTCCCATCCTAGTTCTCCTAAGCCTTTAATTAAAAAATCTCTCCTGGTACGATAGCGCTGCTGTACTTCTTGAATATATTTATCTGGTAATTGTAAAGCAGTTTCCGCTGCCTTTTGAATTGCCGAAAAAATACCATAATCTAAATTAGTTTTGAGGGTGCGTAATCCTTGAATCACATCTGAGTTACCAACTACAAAACCGACTCGCCAACCAGCCATATTGTAAGTCTTCGAAAGAGTATGAAACTCGACCCCAATTTCTTTTGCCCCTGGTATTTCGAGTAGTGATGTGGGTTGATAACCATCAAAAGCTAACTCAGCATAACAAAGATCGTGTACGAGCAATATTTCATAGTGACGGGCAAATTTAACTACCTCTTCATAAAACTCTCTTGGCGCGGTAGCAGTAGTAGGATTATTAGGATAATTGAAATACAGCATCTTCGCTTGCTGCGCTACATCTTCAGGAATAGTAGTCAGATCGATGAGCCAATTTTGCTCGGCTGAAAGGTGGATCGAATAAATCTTTGCCCCCGCAATTAATGGTCCTCTAAAGTGGGCGGGATAGGAAGGAGTCGGCACCAGGATTACATCTCCAGGATTAACATAAGCTAAAGCCAAATGACCTAAACCTTCTTTTGAGCCAATTAAAGGTAAAGCTTCGCTATCAGGATTTAGCTCAACACCATAACATCGTTGATACCAGGTGGTGATCGCCTGACGAAAACTAGCTGTTCCCTCAAAAGGAGGATAGCCATGATTATGGGGATCTTGCAAAGCAGCGATCGCCGCCTCAATTACAGGCTGGGGGGCAGATCCATCTGGGTTTCCCATCCCTAAATCAATTAAGTCTAGCCCTTGTTCTCTGGCGCGGACTTTTAATTCGTCTAAACGAGCAAATACGTAAGGGGGTAGAGCATCTAAACGTTCGGCACGACTAATCCAATCTAAACTCATATCTACAGCTAACGGTTGACGTAGCTTCTTATTCTCTCATCTCGTTCCGTAATTGTGTCAATAATTGCTGTTTTTTTGTCTGGCTAATTTGGCTGTTGATTAAATCCGTGCTGCATACTGCGAGTACAGCGTTAGCTTACTCGACAGTTAAGCACGGCGATAACTTATCGGACAGGCTTTTCCTGATTGCGAACATATTCGATTATT
>NZ_PVWF01000108.1 GCF_003003995.1 Pleurocapsa sp. CCALA 161
AGCTAAGAAAGCCCAAGGAGCCACAACTCAAAGAGAAAAGCTGGAAGAGAAAATGGAGTTGGCTAAATTAAAGGGAGAGGGGAATAAATTCTCAACTAAGTTAATTAAAGCGCGTCAAAAGGAAGCCAAACTCCTAAATAAGTTCGCTGACATCAAAATATTACTCTATTGGTTGAGAATTGACATTTTATCCTTGGCGGGACCAGACTGGTCAGAACGTTTAGAATTGCTCAATTTCATTATCTCAGAACTCAAACAGAGGGAAGACCAAGCTCACAAAGGGATTAGGGCTTTGAGAATCGCCTTATCGAATCAAAAAGAAGATTTATTAGCCTTTGCTCAAGTTCTCGACCAGAAACTGGCAGATATTGCCCACAAGTTTCAGATTTCTGTATCTCAGGTGCGACAGGTCTGTTTATTGATGAAGAAATCCCTATCCACTAATGTCTATTGGCAGAAATGGAATCAGGTTTACCAAATACTGTCTGAGAAATTTCTCCCTGTGAAGGAGGCAGTAGAATCGGCGATGAAATCGACTCCCAGAGCCAGCTCTTTAGTAGAAAACCTTAATTCTCGCCTCAGAAATTACTTTTTCTTGAGAAAGCATCTGAATTCTGATTATCTTGACCTTCTCAGGTTTTTTCTGAATCATCGCACCTTTAGGTCAAGCCGAGTTCCCGAACGAGTAGGCAAAAGTCCTACAGAACTGATGACAGGAAACAAGCATCCTCATTGGCTAGAAATGCTAGGCTTTGAGCTTTTTCAAGCTGCCTGAAAATCAAACTTCTACAATAATACTTTTGTTCTGTAAGTGAAGCTCATAACTTGGCTTGACTTGACCTGCGTTTGTTACCCAAAATCTCCCGTTTTTGAACAACGCCAAAGGAAAACATAAATCTAGAGCTAATGAAATCATCGGTTTTGCAGCCATCTGTTTGGCTACACCTTTGGCTTATGGCGCAACCACAGGAAACCTCAGTATTGAAGCAATGGCAATGTGGGTACTTAATACCCTGTTTTTTAGCAGCGCAGTATATACCATCAAGCTACGTCGTAAGAAAACCGCAGCTTTTAGACCAGGAGTAATATATCATTGCATCGCTGCTTTAATTATTTTTAGTCTTTACAGTTTCAACTGTCTATCTTTAGTAACAGCTTTGTCTTTTGCGATCGCTTTACTAAAGTTACTCACAGTCTTTGGATTTAAAGATTGGTATCGTAAGGCTAAGTTCCATTCCATCGCCATTTTTGAAACCCGTTTTGCTCTAGTTTATATTGCGATCGCATCAATTAGCGTTCTTCCTGCTCACTTACCACCAAGATAACTTTAGATTTTTTGCTTTCGCTGTAATATTGCCGTCAATAGGTAGTGTTGCAGGAAATTGAAACGTCAAACGAAGGCAAAAGACGCTGCGCTACAAGGGCAGATGGCACAAAGGGCTTGCACGCATGTAGGTCACTCGTTGAGAAGGAGCTTGTACCCCTCCTCAACCTCTTCCGACTTAAGAAGTCGGGGCTTGTGTCCTTAAAGGATAAGTTTGAAGGATAATCCATCTGCCATCTGCCATCTGCCATCTGCCTTCCAAGGGCGAAGCCCTGGTCAATGTAGTAGTATTGAGCTGCTGTTTCTATCTCAACATTTATGAATTCAAAAACTCCCTTCAAATGGCGACACTTTCAAGCCGAATTCATTTTATTGTGCGTGAGATGGTATCTGCGATATCCGTTGAGTTACCGTGATTTGTCAGAGATGATGCGCGAGCGAGGATTGAGGGTCGATCGTTCCACAATCTACCTGCAAAATTCGTTTGAATTTAGTTTTAGTAGATTAGAAAATCTTGAGCTGGAATTTTGGGTTAAGGTAATGCGATCGCCATATTCAAGGATTTTTCCTCGTTCTAAAATTAAGATTTGGTCTACTTTTTGAATGGTTTGGAGGCGGTGGGCAATAATAATTGCGGTACGGTCTTTTAGTAGTTGTACGATCGCCCGTTCGATTAGCATTTCTGTAGCTGGATCGAGACGAGAAGAAGCTTCATCGAGAATTACTAAACCTGGATTTTTGAGAAATACACGAGCAAAGGCTAATAGTTGCGCCTGTCCCGCCGAAAGTCCGCTACTATCGGAATTAAGTCTAGTATCTAAACCTTGAGAAAGAGTTTCTAACCAGTCTATAAGACCTAATAATTCTAGGGTTGATAAAATCTCTGCATCGTTAATACTCGAATCAAAAAAAGTTAGATTATCCCGAATGCTGGCTTGAAAAAGCTGTACATCTTGAGTCACTATTCCTACTCGCTGACGTAATTCTAATAAGGGGATTTGTGCAGTTGCCGTATTATCTAAATAAATCGTACCGCGATCGACATCATAAAATCTTAAGAGCAAGCGGGCTAAAGTTGTTTTACCACTACCAGTATGTCCTAGTAGTCCCAACGTTTTACCAGCAGGGAGATTGAAGGAAATGTCTTGTAATGTCCAGTTTTGGTCTTGTGTCCTTCGTTTTTCATTATCAATTGCTCTTCGATTGCTAACAACTAATGACTTATCGTAATTAAACCAGACGTTTTCTAAGTTGACAGAAAGCGCTGCTGATGGGAGAGAGATTTGTCCCGTGTCTTGTAGATGAGACTGCAAATTAAATAGCTCGCGGATGCGGTAGATGCTAGCTTCGACTTGCTGGAGTTGTTCGAGTTCTTCGCGAATGCGTTCGATAGGTTCGCTAAGTAGATTGGTATAGTGAAAGATGAGATATGCTGTACCAATAGTAATTGCTTGACGCTGCCAGAGGTATGCAGCTAGGGCAAGAGCGATAGCCTTTCCTATGGTAAAAAGCCCGACGCTACCCGTCCAGAGTAGGGTACTAGTAAAACGAGCCTGATGATAGAGGGGTAACCAGCTTTGTAAGGTGCGATAGAATCTCTGCATCACATAGCCGACAGCACCATTAGCGCGAATATCTTCCCGTCCAGCAATTTGTTCGCCAATAAAGCCAAAAAACTCGGCACTCTTTTGACGATAACGAGTCCAAGGAACAACGGCAAATCTTTGTACTCTTAGTAAGCTTAACAGTGCCAAACCAGAAAAGAGGGACAGACTCAAACCTGCCCGCCAATCTTCTAAAAACAGGATAATTAAGATACCGATTAATAAAATGCCGTTGCCTAAAACGTGAATTACTAGTTGTGAGAAAAAGCGCGACAGGGCAACTACATCACCATCGATCCGTTCGACCCATTCTCCAGGCGTGCGGTATTTATGATGGGACAAATCTAGTTTTAAACAGTGTTCTGCCAAATCGATACATAGGGCATTAGTGGCAGTCCAGGCTACGGTTTCACTCAAGTAAGTAGTCAAAATCGCCAAACCTTGGTTTAATATCGACACGCCGACAAACACCGAAGCAATAGTAATCAAAGTTTTTGTCGCGCCACCCTTTACAGCCGTATCGATGAAGCGTCCTAAAAGCTGCGGGTTAAGGATTTGTAGGATAATGCTGCCGAGAAGGGCGATCGCCAGTTTGATTACCCGTCCTTGTTGTGGCTTGAGGTAATCATATAGAAGATCGCTATATTGCTTGAGAGGAATTTCCATAAAGTCGGACAAAATTTGAATTAAAACTACGACAGAAATCAGTTCGGAAGTAGCAGGTAGCAAGTAGCAAGCAGCAGATAGCAATTAAAAATGCTTCAACTAAAAGGCATGATGCAATAATTTCAATAGCTTATAGCTTATGGCTCTGCACAGTAGAATGACCAACAAAAAGCTACTCATAAAGAGTGTATCGAAAAGCGCGACTCAATTTGATTCCTAAACGGAGTTTTTTGACTCTTAAACGGAATAATTCACGATCTTACTTCCAGTCTCTCAGTTATGATGTATGCAGAAATTAAACATAGATGTGCCTAAAAAAATAAGAGAATTAAAAGCAATACTTATCAAGGCAGGTTTTGAATTGATTCCCAAAAGAGGTAAAGGTAGCCATGCAATATATCAATATCCTGGGACTACAATTAGAGTAAACTTACCTGGAAAAGATGGCTCGGATGCCAAATCATATTCCGAAAAACAAGTAAAACAAGCTATACAGAGAGCTAAGAATGAATCATAAGTACCAAATTACTATTGCTTGGAGTCTAGAAGATGAATGTTATTTAGCTTATCTTCCTGAATTTGCTAACGAAGTTATGCAACCTGTTACTCATGGAGAAACTTATCAAGAAGCTCTCCAACTTGGTTTGGAAGTAATGGAGGAGCTAATTTTACATTTACAAGCTGAAGGAAAACCATTACCAGTGGCTAAATTGGTTTTAGCTTAGATACTTATTTTGCCTCTTCTGCTTCCACACTGTCCAAAAGCAAATCAGGCAAAGATTCTAAAATCAGTTTATCGGTTAATGGCCCGCGAGTGTGACTGCCCCAAAGATAATAATCTACAAAATATACTCGACCTTGCTGAGAGACTGGCATGGATTTTAGTAAAGGATTCTGCGCCCATTTTTGACGCACCGTATCTTCCCAATCGTGGAAACTATCATCGCTATAGGATAAAACGATTATTAGGTCGGTTTCAATCTGGGGTAATATTTCCTGAGAAATTTCCGCCTCACCTTTTGTCCCTTCTGGCTGAACGATTTCAAAACCAATTTCTTTCAATAATCTGGCTGTGGTACTTTCAGGTTGTGAGTAAACATGAGTAGTTAAATTAGAGCTAATTAAAAATATACGGGGATATTTTTGCACTACAGGTTGTAGGGCTTTACGAGCATGAGCGATCTGCTCCTCAAATGCCTTTAGTAATTCTGACCCTTGAGCTTCTTTGCCTAAAGCTTTAGCAATTCCCTGAATATCCTGCTGCCAAGATTGAGGTTCATCAGGATTTTTAGTATCGCTAAATAGTAAGGTAGGTGCAATTTGAGTTAGCAAGGAATATTCGTCTTGATTATTCCACTCTTCCCCTAAAATTAAATCGGGTTGAAGTTGAGCCAAACGTTCGAGAGAGGGAGATTTGCGATCGCCCAATCCTATTGGCTGTGTCGTTACCCATTGACCGAGATAGGGAATTTGTTCTGTAGGGTTGTCGTAGGTTTGAATATTTAGATTTACTGATTCGGCATAAGCAGCAGGTTGAACTCCTAGTGCTAGCATACTGTCTAGAATATGGGGACTAAGGGCAGCAACTTGTTCAGGTTGACCGCAAACTTCTGTTTCTCCCATCTCGTGTTTAACCAGACGACATGATTCTGAACTAGCAGAGGTAGGGCGGTCGCTTGTTGAAGAATCTGGAGAGCGATCGCAAGCCACAACTAAAATGACAATACAGATTCCTATGGTTAGTAAACGACGTAATTTAGACATGAGCTGAGGAAGTTTAAGTAGCAGATAGCAAGTAGCAGATAGCAATTAAAGAAAATTATGAGCCTATTATTTGACTACCTAAGTTAAACTTACTAGTCATATATTTGATTCACGACGCTTGATTGTATCTATGAATAATCCACAGATTTCGATACAAGACAGAACTAGAAATTTTGCTAATAGAGTAATCAAAGTCTACGTTGAGTTGAATAAAAGAAAATACGATGATGCAATTCTAATAAGTAGCAAGTAGCAAGGAGCAAGTAGCAACTTGGAATTTATCAAAATTGCTATCTGCTATCTGAGCGAAGCGATACTTGCTACTTTAAAAGCGAGACTCGCTACTGGATGTTGCTTTTGATTGATAATGATATTATTCCCGAATCAAAACTAGCAACGATGCTAGACGAATTAAATCAAATAATAAAAATTCTAATTGCAACAACCAAAAAGCTAAAAGAATAATTGCTATCTGCTATCTGCTATCTGCTACTTGCTACTTACGAACCAATCAATGTTGTTGTCACAATTTAACGTAAGTACGATTTAAAACTCCACCGAAACACTACCTAAAACCGTAAACGGCGCACTAGGATAGATTAAACTAGTATTCTGTGAGGATTCAAAATATTCCTTGTCAAACAGATTTTTAAAATTAAGTTGCGCTCGCCAATTATCGCGATCGTAAAATAGACTGGCATCGGCGCGTACATAGGAAGGTATGACAAAATCATTGGGGATTTCTGCTTCTACATCCCCTACATAAAATAAGCCTGCACCAAAACCCAAACCTTGTAGACTACCCTGTTGAATTTCATAAGTCGTCCACAGACTCGCACCACTACCAGGAGCATTAATTAAGGTGTCATCTTCAGGATTATCTTCATCCCCTTCAGAGATAAAAGCGTCGTTAAAGAATAAAGAAGCAATAATATTCCAACCACTCAAAGGTTCTCCCGCCACATCTAATTCAATTCCGCGACTTGTCACCTCACCGATAGGAATGGAAAAATCGGGATCGTCAGGATCGGTTCTAGTGATATTAGTTTTGGTAATATCGTAAGCAGCTAGGGTAGTAGAAAAATCACCAAATTCCCCTTTTATTCCGATCTCATACTGCGTACCCCTTTCTGGCTCGATTATTTCTCCGTCGCTAGTTGTATCGGTATTAGGAATAAAAGAACGACTAAAACTGGCATAGAGAGAAATTGGTTCGACGGGTTGATAGACTAAGCCCACACGGGGAGAAAAGGCTTCACTGTCAAATTCGCTCTCGTCAGAAAAAGTCTCACCTTCAAATAATTCGTCAAATTCACTTTCATTCGTGGCAAAATCATATCTACCACCTGCTAAAAATTTGAGATTGGGTAACAACGTAACTTGGTCTTGTAGATAAAGACCCACAGTACTTAATGTTTTATTTTCAGTAAAGTTAGTATTATTATTGGGTCTTAGAGTGCCATATTGTGGATCAACTACGTTAATGGTCAAAGTTCCGTCTTCAAAAAAACCAACACTTTCATCTTGTAACTCGCTTTCTGCTAACTCGAATCCCGCTAATAACTGATGTTCCACCGAACCAGTTTTAAACTCACTAATCAAATCTGTTTGCCAGGAAATGTTGTCGTTAGAAAACTCTCCCTCAGAAGTAAATCTAGAGATTTCATTAGTTTCTGGATCTAATTCAAATAAGCGAAAAGCAGATTCGGAAGTATCGGAAATTTCCGCAGCAAAGCCACTACGTAGCCTAATATTGTCGCTAAAACGGTGGTTTAAGTTTAAATAAAAACTATGAGTATTAATATCTTCAAAATCCTCTGGTTCTCCTAAAAACCTTTCTCTAGGAAGTTCAAACACAATCGGATCGATAGGTAAACCATCATCAAAAGTTTGATTGGATTCTAAATACTCATATTCAAAGGTCAAGTTAGTGTTATCGCTAAAGTCATAGCTAATAACAGGGGCAATAGCGATAATTTCTGAATCGACAAAATCGCGGAAATTACCGCCATTTTGATAGGAAGCGTTAAAACGGTAAGTTAACTTTTTGTCCTCTGTCAAAGGTCCTGTAAGGTCAATCGCTGGTTCGACAAACCCAAAACTTCCCGCCGTAAATTCTAAATTGTAGAATGGTTCATCCAGAGGCTTTTTAGTAACGTAGTTAACTACACCTCCTGGTTCTACCTGCCCGTATAATACCGAAGCAGGACCTTTGAGTACTTCAATCCGTTCTACTACGTTAGGTGAAATATTTATCGTGTTGCCAGATATATTTCCCGATCTAAATCCGTTTCTGAGGATTCTAGAATTATCAAATCCGCGAATATTAAAGCGATCGCTAGCATTACTACGATCTCTTTGAATCGTTACCCCCGATACGTTACGTAAAGCATCCCCAATCCGAGTTACACCTTGGTCTTCAATTACTTCTTGGGGTACAACCTGAATCGATTGGGGTATATCCCGTAGCGGTGTATCAGTCCGCGTGGCAGTGGTAGCATTATCAGCACTGTAACTATCTTCTTCTTCTGCTTCACCCGTGGCAATAATCTGTAAGGGCGATTCGCGAATCGCCCCTACCTCATCTGGTTCTTGTTCGGCAGTAGTACTTTCAGGAGTGATGCTTAATACGGGGTTCGACCGAGATACACGTAAAATCGTGCCACATCTCATTCAAACCATTGATATGTATGGGTTTCAAAACTAGGTTTTCTCACAGACTCTTTATGTCTGATAAAGTGCATTAGCAGACATAAATCAACGAACAAATAGGGTTTTAAGTCTGCTAATGCTCCTCATAAGCCCTATTTTTAATGTCTGCTAATGTCTTTGGAGAAAGATAGTACCAAGCAAAATATAGATAAAAGCTTTATAGAGTAATGCTTTCAAGTTTTTTGCTATCCAGATAGATAGCGATCACAATAGACCTTGGAAAATCAAACCCTTACGTAGTAAGAGTTACAGGAAGATGTGGCATGATTTTACATATACCTCGGCACAACCCCAATACTAAGTTATCTCTACCAGTTAATACTTCCGCGCTGGGTGTCTGATTCTCTCCCGTAATCCTGACCTGAATACTGTTTTCATTGGTTTTACTAACCGTAATCTTATTGATTCCTGGTGCGGGGTTAGTTTCTGTCGCGCCATTTCTAAGGTCGAATGCTAGAGTTGCGTCGAGAATATCGATTACCAAATCATTCCCTTCTGGTAGAATCAACGGCACTAATCTTTCACTTCCCGCTACAGTTTTGAGAATTAACTCTAATCCATCAGGCGTTTGATTTACCTCTATCCCTGTAACCCGCGTTAAATTATCCTGCGCTAACAAATCTATAGATGATGGCTGACGTGGGGACTGCCCTAAAGGATTAGCTAGCGCGTCGGGGAATGAGGGACTAGGAGATTTCTTTATGAGAGCTTTCTCCCCGTCCAAAGAAGCCTCCGTTCCTAACACTGGTATTGCAAATAACGATAATAAACCTGTCAATATAAGTGGCTGTAGTCGATTCAACATAACTCCTCGCACCTTCTTGCCAAAAGCAAAAACCTTTTGTTTATTGATATAAATTCTTAATAAATAGAATCGTACCAGAGTGCGAGTTATAGCTATAGCTACAGATATTGCCCAAACGGAATAAAATATGTTCTAAACGGAATTTTTAGCTCGCGTCTGATATTGCTTTGGTGAAACACCGTACTTTTTGCGAAATCCTTTGGAGAGAGAAGTGTAACTGGCAAACCCTACTTTATGAGCAATTTCCGCGACGTTGAGCCGACGTTCTAATAAAAGCAGACGGGCTTGTTCGAGGCGATAACTGTGGAGATAGCCGAATGCCGTCGTACCGAACACTTGGCGAAATCCTCGCTTGAGGGTGCAATCATTTAATCCTACCTGTCGGGCTAGTTCGACCAGAGACGGTGGACTATCGAAGTTATTAGTGAGAATAGTTTTAGCTAGCTGAATGCGATCGCGATCTTCTGACCTAAGTGAATGTAACTTCGCTATTTGTTTATCACTTTGTTTAAGCTGCTCTAATTTTAAAGTAATCAGTTCCAAGCACTTACTCTCTAAGTAAATCTGCTTCGTTTTTCCCTGAAAAGGACAGTGCATGATTTGCATCAGTGCCGATCGCATGGCAGGAGTAATGCAATCTATCTCACTAAAGCTACCGCGATCGCAAATACGCTTTTTAGTTTCGGTGGGCAATTCTTCTAAGACTTCGGCGATCGATTGAGTTAACTCGTCAGCAGATTCTAAATGAATATCCACCTTCAGTAGAGGATCGTTAGCATAGGCAATCTGTACGTATTTATCTGGTTCGTCAAAACTTCCCCACTGAACAAAGTTTTCTCCCGTGCGCTTTCCACCGCGATCGCCCGACAAGTTAAAGCCAAACTCACGGCTGATATTGGGAACATCTCCATCTTTCCTGATTATAAATAGATCGTCATGAAGCTGATAGTTGAATAGTAATATATTGATACCGTGAAAATCTATCGACTGAATATATCCTTGCCCTAAGCGTTCTGGAACTAGCTGTAACGTTTCGGAAAATCCCTCAGACTTTAGGTTCCCAGAAGCAGGATTAGCCTCTTGCCAAAGCGCATCGTAATCAGAACCATAAATTGTAATTGTCATGACGATAAATTTGTTAGCAGACGGCAATTAGAGAGATATACGACCCTTTTTCAAGAGTACTTTAATTGCTAATTATTATCAATATGCTTAAAAAGGGCGAACCCTTTAGGGTATCCTTTAGGACGCGATCGCTTCTTGAACGGCGCATTCGCGCCAACGTCCCGAAGGGACTTTGCACTCCTTCGGAGTGCTGTGTCGCTACAATGGGGGAAACCCCCATATGCTTGCGGTATCCCTTTAGGGACAACGCGCTGCATCGCTTTGTACCAAAAAACATCATCTAAAATTAGAGAAAGCAGTAATTAAATAATAATGATAGTCAGAGCAGTTATTGAATGGGACGAATCAGCACAGGCATATTCGGCAACTTGTCCCGAACTCAATTTTGTTTCCTCTTTTGGCGACACTAAAGAAAAAGCGATCGCTAATTTAGAAGATGCTATTAAATTGATGCTTGAGCCTATTCCAGACGACCTGTATTCGGGAGATTCACCATCCGAACAGATAGAGTTAGTCTTATAAGCGAAAAAATTTAATGTCCCCACGCACTCCTAGATTGACGGCAAAACAAGTCATAAAACAATTAAAGAAAGCTGGATTTACAGATATAGGTCAAACAGGTTCACATCTAAAGCTATTTAATCGCGAAACTAGACGTACTGCCATTGTTCCTATTCATAGCAGTAAAATAATTCCTGTTGGAACTCTCAAAGCAATCGAAAAACAAGCTGACATCAAATTTGTATAACAAGATCGCTCGTGACGAAAGTAGAGCTTATTATCTATGGTATTAGCGATCGCGTAAAACAGACAAACGAGTTATCAAACAGTGCGATGCCTTCGGCTAGGCTTCGCCAATCGCTTTTTAAAAATTATCTTCTAGGAGATACTCAAACAAATCATCGAGGACTGCATTAGCTGCGATCGCGCCACTTCCAAGCCAATAATCTGGGACTTCATACACTTTTCCTTGCTGAACAGCTTCTAGTTTTAACCATAAAGGATCGGCTTTGAGAGATGTTAGCACTTCATCGATCTTTGCATCCCAGTCGCCAACAACTACAAACACAGCATCGCCATCTGCTTTATTAATAACCTCTTCGGAGATAGTGTATTGAATCGGATTATCTACTAATCCCTTTGTTTCTTCAAGATTTAAATCTTGCGAAGTTGGGCGAGATAAACCTGCATCTTCTAAGACAGTGCCTGGAAATCCTGCTTTAGTATAAAGATTAATTTGAGTAGGATAGATCCGCACAATTGATACATAAGTTTTACTACTGTTGCTCATCTTTTGTTGAAATTCTTTTGCCCGTTGGTAGTAATCAGACATGACTCGATCTACCTGTTCGGATTTGCCTAAAACTTTGCCGACAAAAGCAAAATGCTCTTTCCATTCTCCACTATGTTCAAAATCTACTAAAACAGTGGGTGCAATTTGACTGAGTTGAGAATAGGGGGCAGTTGATTCTGCAAGTCCTAGAATCAAATCAGGTTTTAATGCTAAAACTCTCTCTAAATTTATTGCTTCAACATCGCCGAGATCCTCAATACCTTCAGTAGATACAGGTGACATAATATATTCAAGAGGACTACCTACGGGTTTTTCATCCAAAGCTATAGCAGCCTCTAACATTACAGAATCTAAAACCACAATCCGTTGGGGATTAAGAGGAACGCAAGTTTCACCCATCGCGTGTTGAATTACCCGACAATTATCTGTCAAGGCAGAATTAGGTTTTGTTGGCGTGTTGTTATTACAGGCAGCGATCGCAACTACAATTAGAATGCCTAGTAAAAAAAGCAAAACTGAACGATAAAATCTTTTAAACAATGAAGTTAACCCCAACAAATTAGAATTCTACGGCGATCGTTCCTAAAATCTCACCGAAACCGAACCAATGATAGTAAAAGGATCGCCTGGTCTAACAAACTCTCTAAAAGTTTCACTTGACACAATATAATCCACATCAAAAAGATTTTGGAAGTTAAGATTTGCTTGCCAATCATTTTGACGATAAAACAATGCTGCATCAGTACGAACATAACTGGGTAAGGTAAAAGTATTGTCTAAATCCCCTTGTCTGTCGCCAACAAAAAAGACTCCCGCACCTAAACCAAAACCCTGTAAGCTTCCCTGCTGAATTTGATAAGTCGTCCACAGACTCGCGCTATTTTCAGGGACATTTTCTAATCTATTACCCACAGAAAAATCATTATCTTCAGTAATCTCGGCATCGGTATAAGCATAAGCAGCAATTACATTCCAGCCAGGTAAGATTTCCCCCGCGACATCTAATTCAATTCCGCGACTGCGAACTTCCCCCGCAGCAATACTAAAATCTGGATTATCGGGGTCGGTAGTAGCAAAATTATCGCGCTCGATTTGGTAGAAAGCCAAGGTAGTAGTAAGGTTGCCATCTAAAAATTCTCCTTTGACTCCCAGTTCGTATTGTGTACCAGTGGAAGGTTCGAGAACTTCACCATCAACAGTAGTGGAATTAAAGGGATCGGGATTAAAGGAAGTGCTATAACTAGCATAAAAAGAAATCGGTTCAACTGGTTGATAGACTAAACCAACGCGGGGACTAAATTTCTCTTGAGACTGTTCGGAAGTAAGATCTTCAGTAAAATCAATACTTTCTTGGTCATAAATATCCAAACGTCCCCCAGCCAAAAACTTGAATTGTTTACCTACTGAAATTTGGTCTTGCAGATAAATACCAATTAAATCTGCACGAACGTTTTCATCTCTCACAAATGAAGTTAAATCTTCTGGTTCGATATCAGGTACGGGATCTGCTTCTTGGGTAAAAATATCAATTAAGAATACAGGATCGTCTGGTAATCTTCCCTGTCTTCCTACACCAGTAGAACGGTCGTAATCCAATCCTGCTAAAAGTTGATGCTCGACTTTTCCTGTCTTAAACTCTCCAACTACATTAGTTTGTAAGCTGTAGTTTTCACTAATATCTTCGTTACGACGAAATTCCCTTTCTAAAATCCCCGAATCGTCAATAAATATGGAATCTAAAGTAAAATTCGACGTATCTGAAGAAACCAAGCTAAAGCTATTGCGGAGTTTCCATTTGTCGTTAAAACGATGTTCTAACTGATAGCTGGCATTAAACTGTTCTAATTCATATTCATCATCAGGCTGTTGAAAAATGCGATCGAAGGGAATATCGGCAACATTATCGCCTATAGCTACAATACCGCGATCAAAGGGGCTGGCTTGGGTAGTATAATTAAAATCTATGAGTAAGTCCGTGTTTTTGCCAATTTGCCAACTAATGCTGGGGGCGAGAGATAAACGAGTCGTATCTTGCTCAAAGTCGCGGAAATTACCACCAGCTTCAACAGAAGTATTAAAACGATACAGTAATTTCTGCCCTGAATCGATCGCATCAGAAAAATCAAAACTAGACTGAAATAAACCAAAGCTACCTAATTCAATACTTGTTTCGGCAAAAGGTTCTGATAAAGGTTTTTTCGTTACCAAATTAACTACCCCACCAGGTTCGAGATTGCCATATAGAATTGATGCAGGACCTTTTAAAACTTCGATGCGTTCTAATCGATCTAAACTGGGAAATCCTTGTCTGAAAGCACCTTGGCGAAATCCATTAACCAAAGTAGTATCTTGGGCAAAACCACGAATTACAAATCTTTCCGTACTATCGCCAAAACTATCTCCTGTGCTGACTCCACTGACATTACGAAGGGCATCTTCTAAACTATTAGCTTGTTGGTCTTCAATAACTTGTTGGGGTACAACTTGAATTGATTGGGGTATATCTTTTAATGGTGTATCGGTGCGAGTGGCAGTTGTGGCATCGGGAACAACATAATCATCATTTTCTGTTCCTCTTTCTCCTGTCGCGATAACTTCTATCTCCTCATCTGGTTCTTGTTCTGCCGTAGTATCTTGGGGAGTAACACTTAAAACCAGATCGTCTCTTCCTGGCACTACATCCGCGCTTGGGTTTTGATTTTCTCCCGTGATAGTTACGCGAATACTGTTGTCATCGACTCGATTAACCGCAACCCGACTAATTCCTGGTGCGGGGTTAATTTCGGTTACGCCATTGCGAATCGAAAACGCCAAAGTTGCATCCAAAATATCGATTACCAGATCGTTCCCTTCTGGCAAAATCAACGGTACTAACCTTTCACTTCCTGCTGCTGTTTCTAGAACTAACTCCAATCCCTCTTCAGTTTGAACAACCTCTACTCCCGTAACTCGCGTTACTCCTTGGGCAATATGCGTAGTATCTCCTCGTAAGGGCGAATCGCGAATCGCCCCTACATTCTCTGCTCCTAAAACTGGCATTGCTGCCAACGATAATAAACCCGTCAATACGCACAACTGTAGTCGATTCAACATAACTCCACACACCTTCTCGTAAAAGGCAAAATGCCTTGTAGCTTATTGATAATATTTCTTGATAAACTAAATACTATCAGAAGGCGTATAGCGAAAAATAGCACCAGATTTGTACTAAACGGAATAAAATTTGTCTTTAACGGAATTTTTGTTCTGACTCTGATACTGCTTAGGGGAAACGCCGTACTTTTTACGAAATACTTTGGATAGATAGCTGCAACTACCAAATCCAACCTGGGCAGCAATTTCTGAGACATTGAAACGGTTTTCTAATAAAAGCTGACGAGCTTGTTCTAAACGATGGTCATGCAAATAACCAAACGCCGTTGTACCAAATACTTCGCGAAATCCGCGCTTGAGGGTGCAATCGTTTAGTCCTACTTGTCTTGCAAGATCGAGTAATAAAGGTGGGTTGTCTATCTGCTGTGTTAGAATCTCTTTGGCGTGGTGAATGCGATCGATATCATCTAGTTTTAGAGTAAATGTAGAACGTTTGCTTTGATGTCGTTCTTTTTCCTCTTCAATCAACAAAGCCATTAATTCCCATACTTTACTTTCCAAATAAATCCTTTTGGTAATATCTTGAAACGGACAGTGCAGAATTTGATGTAACACCGTCTGCATGGCAATATTGGTTTTACCACGCCGATTATAGTAGTAGCGATCGCTTTCTCTTATTAGATGCTCCAATCCTATAGATGCCAATTCGCGATTGCCCAAAAACGCTTGAAATACTTCTGGCTCTATGTGGACATTTATCCCTACAATTGGTTCTGCTGCCGATTGTGACCACTTTTCAATCGGAGCGATACCGCTACCACATAGCGAATACTGTCCTGAAGGTATTGAGTTGGGAGTAGATTTTCCTGCGATGCTAAAGCAATATTCTAAGGGATGCGATCGCTCAGAGTGCTGCATAATTACATCGTCGTGTAGACGGTAATCGTCGATCGCTAGTTCTACTCCCTGTCGCAGTTGAATCTCGCGGTATGTCCCTTTTCCCAACTGTTCTGGATACTGATAGGTTACGTCAAATTTATCATTACGATCTAATTTTTGCTGACGTTGGGTTTCATGAATTAAATCCCAGTAGTCTTGTTTGGAAATGGTGACGGGCATCTTTTAAGTAGCAAGTAGCAAGTAGCAAGTAGCAAGTAAGAAACAACGCTTTTTTAACAGTACTTTAATTGCTAATTATTATCAATATGTTCAAAAAGAGCGAATGCAGGGGTTCGGTTCATTTGATGTTACTGCTTTTATGATACTGTTGGCGAAAGTAATCAATTGAAGTTTCAGACGTAATCTTCGGGAAGATAGTTAGTACAAGTACTCTGTA
>NZ_PVWF01000012.1 GCF_003003995.1 Pleurocapsa sp. CCALA 161
TTGACCCCTTTTTATTACCATCTAACCGCTACATTCAACCGTTTATCTTGCTTTCGAACCTCTTGTCACCCCGTGAGCAAGTAATGATTCATTGTAGTAATGAATAAAATACCAAATCGCACCAATGTGATTCTCTAATGATTTTGAAAAGGACAAGGTTTTTCGCACCAAACGAGATACTCGTTGACGCAACGTATTGTTGAATCGCTCAACGTAGCTGGTCTTACCCGTTTCTTTTCCAACCGCTCGATGTCGTTTGCTCGGTAGCACTGCCCCATACGCTGCCCAAAAGTCAGTGTAAACAATGGCGCATTGGCGATAGACCGCAGGCAAAGACGACCATAACTGGCGGGCTGCTGCTTCATCTCGCGCACCAATATAAACACCCACAATTTCACGAGTGTCTGCATCCAGTGCCAACCAAACCCATTGCTTGTTGCCTTTATGATCCACAAACGACCATAATTCATCACACTGAATTGTTAGTTTCCCCTTTTTTTGGGTGCGACTTGCACCTGGCGGGGCACCTTTGCATATTTATCATTGACATAGGTTTGCAGCCACTGTTCAGACACTCGGGTGGCACGAGCGATGCCAGCCAGCGAAATCCGTTCTAAGAGCAAACGGTCGACTAGGGATCGAGTCGCCAGGTCAATCACCTTTTTTGTTGGTTGGCTGACGAACTGCCGTCCGCAATCTTGGCATTTGAATCGCTGTTTACCATTATGGATGCGACCATTTTTAACTGTTTGGCAAGATACACAAATTGGACAGGATGGCATGGAAGGGTAACTGTAAGAAATTCTACTCCTCTATCATTACATCTAGAGCACTACCAAATTTTATTAGATGGGATTTTGGGCATTGTTACCGTGAGGACGACAGGCAAAATTTGCCAGTTCTACTAAAGTAGTTGCAGCCGTTTTATCTACCATTGGCACCACTAGTTCAAACTTCATATCTCGATCGCTGCTGTCTTGAATGGTGAAACCTTCGCCAACATAAAGCTCTTTAATCAGGTGAATTCCCCATTCTCTTGCCTTAATTTTGTTATTGAATAAGATATACAGTTCAAAAGATATTGGATTGTAGAAAACTCGGTTGCTTAATTTTTGGCGATCGTCATTACGATCTTCAATAAGCTGCTCGTCTTTGATCGATACTATCTTTTCTGGCGGCTGGGCTACCTCCCGATAGGCATTAATTAAAGCGGTGATATAGCCTGAGCGATAGCCTGTACCCTGCCAAAATTTATTGCAAGAATCTGGTCTGTGAAAACAAGTCTTGAGCCAATCAATACCGCCGCTAAGGGTAATTGTTTCGGTCAATTTAGGATACTGTTTAAGCTTTGTACTCATCACTTCAATCAATAGTTCAAAAGCTTCATCCTCGTCTAAATTTTCATTAAAGTGCTGATAGGCAGTTCCAGCGCAGGGAAAAGTTTTACCACGAAATTCTAGAGGATAATCTTGAGTTAAAACCCCACTTTTTCTAGCTGATTGGGTAAACAGGCTTAAGGCAGCAGCAAATGGAGTTTTGTCCCAGGAGTGGATGTTTAAGGGCGGCTTAATGGTAACGCTCATGTTTAATCAACAAGTGCGAAGCACCCTATCTTGCCAAATAAATTATAATTTATCGCAATTTGACATCGATCGAGTTAATATGAGCTAAGTTTTTAGCGGTTGAAAATAGATGAAAAAAATAATCGCTGTAGGTAATACCAAAGGTGGTGTTGGTAAAACAACCACTGCGGTTCATCTTGCTGACTGGCTTCAGAAGGTAAAAGGGAGCGAGGTTGTGTTCATAAATGCATCTTTTCAAACAGGGGTGCATGACTGGTTAGATGAACTAGAGATCTCCTATTATCAGGAAAAAGACCCAGATGAACTGTATGCTTTGGCAGAAAGTATCGATGCCGATTACGTAGTAATAGATCTTCCTGGGGCATCAGAAATAGTGAGAGAAGTTCTAGATTACTGTGATTTTATGCTAACCCCCGTTCAGCCTTCGGCACTCGACTTGAAAGACGGGATCAAAATGATTAACATAGTTCATCGCAAGCTAAAGCTCAGAAAAAACCTTCATGCAGCATTTTTTCTAAGTTTGGTCGATCTAAGGTCAAATGCAGCAGGTGATGCTCAAGCCTATTTCAACAAGCACAAAGTAAATCTTCTCGATACCAAGATTAGAAGACTCAAGTTAATTCGCGATTCTCCCTTGGTACTATCTACCGCATTTCGCCAAACAGATGCTGCTTCTAAATTAGTAGCTCAAGAATACGAAAGTTTATTTAAGGAATTTTTTGCTGATGCCTAGAAAAAACAAAGCAACCTTGGCTGATTTTGAGAGTCCAGAAATTGTTGAGAACACATTGTATCTCGACCAAATTGGACTATCAGATTTAAATCCCAGACGCTATTTCGACCCTGTAAAGATTCAGGAGCTTGCAGATTCATTTCAAGAACACGAGATGCTAACGAGTATCACAGTAAGACCAGTGAAAGGAAAAGATTACCCATATGAACTAGTAGCTGGTGAGCGTAGATATAGAGCTGCAAAATTACTGGGTTTATCAACAATTGAGGTAAAGGTTAGGGACTTGAGCGATCGCGCCTCTTTAGCTATTGCCATTGAGGAAAATAGTAATCGAGAAGATCTTAACCCCATAGAAGAAACTTGGGCAATTCTCCAACTAATTTGCTTGGATACTCAATTAGAAAAAGATGATGTAACTTCCCTTCTTTACAAAATGGTAAAAGGTCGGGATGTTCCGACCGATTTTCAAGAACAAGTCGAGTTGACTTTTGCTTCACTCAAAAACTTATCTTTGTCAACATTTGTCAAGGATCGCCTGCGTATACTCAAGCTTCCTGAAGCTATATTGTCGGCAATCGAAAGAGGAAGTCTAGATTATACTAAAGGGATTTTAATTGCCAGGATTAAAGACGAAACATGTCGAGATTCTTTACTACAAGAGGCTATAGAACAGAATCTTTCTCATGCTGAAATTAAAGTTCAAGTCTCGGAAATTCAAGGCAAAAAGCAATACGACCTTAAAGATTTACCTACTGACGAACTAGTAACCAATGTCAAGCAAACTTACAGCAAACTCTCTCGTAAGAAAGAACTATGGCATAATCCTAAAAATCGTCGCAAAATCGAGTCACTACTCAAAAGTCTAAATCAACTTTTAGAAGCTTAATCTATTGGTTATAAATTAGGTCGGGATATCCCGACCCAATTTAGTTTAATCGGATTAATAGTTCTCTAACCCAGGAATACAGCCCATTGGTCACAAGTTAAGCTTGTAAGCTAGTTATCAAAGGTGATTTAGGAGGAAATTGAAAGAAAAATTGGTCAGAACCTCTCTGTTTGTCAGGAAAAGGAGCAACTATGAGCTTTGGCTTTGGTTTTCGCTTTCTTTTAACAATCCCTAAACACTTCTGAATATCAGGATTAGCAAAATATTTAACGAGGTCAGAAGCCTCTCCCCGACAGGAAGCACCATGAAAATAATAAAGACCACGATAAATCATTTCTAAGGAAATACGATCCAAAGGAAGAGAAATTTCATCAGCTACAGCATCTCCTAAATCTACTAAAACGGCGTAGAATAGCCAAGTCGCCCAGATTTGTAGTTTAATGCCATTAATTGAACCAGTCCAAAGATAACTTAACCCTAAAAGTCGTTTGACAGTATTAAAAGCATCTTCAATTCGCCAACGTTTTTGATACAAATCGATGACAACATAGGGAGGTAAGATTTCAGGCTCAAGCACTGAAGTTAAATAAGAACGCCAAACTGTACCAACCCTGACTTCAATTAAACGAAGAGTAACAATGGGAGTTTTTTTGGTTCCCGAACCTATTTTAACCAGACGATCTCGTAAATCATAGCCATTGGTAAAAACTTGTTGATATTGAATAGCAGCATTAATCTTTCTGCGAGTAATAAAGTGAATTTCTTTATCGATTAATTGTTGCCAAAACAGAAAATGATAAAATCCCCGATCTAGTAACAACAAGGTCTTGGCTGAAACTAGTTCTAACAAATTGTCTTCAAAACGGGTATCTGAAGCACGGGGGTTTTCCGCAAACCAAATTGCCATAGGCAATCTTGTAACCAAATCAATCGCGACTCCCATCTTTCCAGCTAATGTGCCAGTTTTCACCTCTTCTAAACTTTTAAGTTTGCAAAATAAAGCCTCTAAAGTTGAACCGTCTGCTACCCAAATGTTCTCAAACTTAGACAAAGTAAATTGAACACTTTCGGGTAATGGTCGATTGTGACGGGCTGACCATCTGGCTTTCAGACGAGGTAAAATTTCATGAAAGATTCTCTCGAATAAAACGGCAGGAAAAGTCAAAAATCTTTGAGATAAGGCTTGTTGACTCACTTTGGTGGGATTACACCATAAAAATCCTTCGGTTTCGAGTAATCGACCTAATTCGCTTACCCCAGGAACATCTCGCCATAATAAAGTCAAAACCGCAGCCACCATCAACGGAAGTGTCAGAATCCTATCTCTAAGTCCCAATTCTCGGAAAAAACCCGACTGCGATGTGATTACTGGAGTTAGCAGAGCGGTTAAATGTTCGGCAATAACTCGATCTTCCACCATTGGTCGTTGAGTTTTTTTGGCGTGGTCTCGATTCAGCCTTTTGGTTTTACTCATGGAGAAATTAAATTCTTCAATTACCTATTCTCTATGAGTTTTACACGATTCTTTCGTTTTCTTGACTTGGTTCTGATTTTCTTAACTTGTGACTAATGAATACAGCCAGTAAATCTAGTTTCAGACTCATAAGAGATTAGTGTCACTTGTTCGCCAAGATGATGGATTTCTATCAGCATCTTAAGTTCCTGAATTTGCTGAATTAAAAGATTAAAAGAATTTAGATCTCGAACCTGTTCTGTATCCGCATATAAATTTAGCAGTTGACCTGCTAAGTTGATTTTCTCGTAAGAGCATTGGGCGATCGCTATTAGTTTTGACTCAGTTTCTGCTTTAACCTTTTTGCGACTGCGGTTCCAACGGATTGAATGAAATAGTTGATAGTAATCTTGCTGATACTTGATGATTTCTTGGAGCAGCATGGCAACTCGATCGTAGACTTCTGCTTTGTCGGTTATTTGGCAGAGTTCAACCAGCTTTAATGCGATACTTGCTCCTGCTTGAGTTACGAACATTATTGGAATCTGAGAATTTTATTCTTGGGTATTGGGCGATTGGTTAGTTTGAGAAAGGCAATCCTAAAGGACATTGTACCCTTGTGGTATACCGCTTCGCGACGCGGAGCTAGTCCTTTAGGGCATATAGTAGAAGCTGCTTTATCGATATTTTTAGCCTGTTTACTTTTATAGCCAAGATAAATTTCTGATTCTTGACTTATTTTTTGCTGCTTAATTTGCTGGTTTAAAGCTTGATAAATTCCCTGTCGCTGATTTATGGCTTGGTGTTTGGCTTCGACATTAAGTAGTGATGCGATTAGCTTGGCTTCTGGTTCATCGACAATTTCTTTTGCAGTCTGCCAAAAATCATTGTCAAGCTTATTAACCAAACGTTCGGGGGCGAGTTCGGAGTATTCTTTTTCCATTACAGACTGATAGATTTTTGGCAGAATATCTTCAATTTCATGATGATAAGTTAGCCATAAATAGCGAATCTGCGACAGTTCCTCCAGGCTAATCAATTCAAAATCTCGGTACTGTTTGGGGGCATTGGTTTTAATTTGTTTTTGAGCTTGAAGAAGTCTGGTTAATAAGGCAGTCCGAAAGTTTTGATGGTATTTTCCTGGAGTGGGTTCGAGATTGATCTGAGAATTGACTTTGTTAAAGTGAAATTGAACGCCTTTTGTGGTTAATCTCAGATGGCGATCGCTATTGTTGCTATTAGCTAGGATTTCTCTTAACTCCAGCAAAGGCTCTAGCCATTCATTTTTCTCAGAGTTTTCAATCATTGAAGTCAAGCTATGCTCGGAACTTGCTACAGTGCAAACGTAACAGCCAAACCTAGATTTTCCGCAGCTTGTGGTATTTTCTTCAACGACTAAAGGGCATTCTGCGCTATTAGTAGCCCCACGATAGATTTGAAAAAGCTGTTGATTACTGCCGCCCCACGGATTCTCTACCTGCAATAGATATTGCCAAACTTGATTGGTTGTCCAATCTGCAATGGGAGTATAGATGGTGCAGTTAAGTAAGGAACTACTAGGGGAGAGATTTTGCTCTAGGGCAGAAGCTTGATGCTTTTCTATTGAGGTTTTACGCTTGATAGACTCATCTTTTCTCACGCCCAAAGTGAGGATTGATTCACCGTATTGAGAAACGTGCTGTTTGATAAAGCGATCGCTTGGATCGATCTTGAGCCTGGGAGTACACCAGCGATGTCGGTAAGTTGGTCTGGCATATCCTTTACCAATGCTCAAAACCCAAAATGAATTATCGATTGTTGGCTTGAGCAGATGTGCCTTAAAAGGCATTAGATATTTTTCTGCTCCTGCATTTAACTGCTGAATAGATTGACGGCAGAAATTAGCGATAATGGGATTTTCTACTCCTGTATCGGTAGTAATCACATTAATGTTCTTATGTCTTTGTTCGGGAGAAAGCTTGGCGATCGCTTGCCAAATTAGCTGTAGGGTACAGCTACTGTCTTTTCCCCAACTACAGCCAACTATCCAAGGAATATTATCTCGCAGGTAAAGATATTGAATTTCGGCTGTAGTAGCGTTAATAAGGTGGTGTAACTCCATGGTGAATTAAATAGCTAAGTTCTGTGAAGGTAAAGACTGAGTGGAATTGAATAATTGGATGCTTTTAATCTGGTTCATGGGTTTGATGCGTGGTTTGATAGTGCTATTTTGGTATTAGCTTCGTTTTTTAAGTGGAGGAAATAGCGATTGTTTTCTTTAGTTAGAGCTAAAATTTCTCCAGTATTTAAAGCGTTAATCGCTTCATTTACGTCCCAGGATTTACCTTGGCTATCCCAAGGATTATGGGAAATAATTTTGGCGATCGCTTTTCTGTTGTTAATAATTTTCACAAGTAAAAGACCTCTTGCTTTAGGGCGAATGCCGCAGGCAAGAGGTCTTCTATCTCATCTATATTCCTCAGCAATTATTGACGATTTTCTCGATTAGAGCAATAGCTTTCTCTATTGGGATAAATACTCTTTGCTGCCAGGAGATGCGTTCGCTAGTGCAGCCTATGGCTATTAACTGCTGATAAACTGAATCATTCCAGCCCATCACTTCAATACGTTCGCTACCCATTACTTTAGAAAGCCTGAGTCTTAATATATCTGTAACTTTAGCAGCCTGTCCGCCGATAACTCGCTGGTAGATTGTTTCGGGTGTAGTTTCAATTTCTTGATTAAACTCTTTAAAGACATTCTCTATTGAGTAATCTGAAATTACGCGACCGAGAATCGCTTCGCCATCATCGGTAACAATGCGTCTAACTTTTAAATCTCCCTGTAAGCGATCCCAGATTGGTAGCAACAAGCCGCTAATGATGTAGTAGCTAGTGGTACTGTATTTTGGTAGCTCATTTAGTCTTAACTGCCATAGACGTGAAAACTCTGCTTCTGTAATCGGTTTCCAGTTTGATTGTTGAAATTTTGCTAATTCCTGTTTAGATACAGAGTCTGGACGCTTAAGATGGATCTGCTCGATGCTTTTGCCAGTTTTGGCACAGGTTTCACTCCAAATAGGAACCGCATAAGCAACGTTATTCGATCTTTCATTAAAAACTAGCTGTGCGGTAGAATGTTGTGTTACTTCAACCAGAGCCTGCTGGAAGCTGGTATATTCAATAATATTTTCTTGAATTACTCGGTTGGCGACAGTTTTGGCTTTTGATTCAGAATCTTGCCAGAGATCTGATTTCTCTACTACTTGAATGCTGTGGGCATTGATTGTTTCTACTCCAGTTTGATAGTGGCCTGATTCTTTTGCTTCTGCGATATTTTCTTTGATGCGGCGATCGAGATGTTCAAACAGATAATTTTGTAGATCTACTTCAAGTGCCAGTAAACGATTGAGAAAACGATTCATTGGAGGAGTAGGCAGTAAGGCTCCTTCATACTGCAAATGTAGTCCAGTTTTGGCTTCTAAAGTTTCTAGGCTACACTCAGGCAATGCTCCAAGTCTGATTTGGCTAATCAAGGTTGATAATGCAGCTTGAGCGTATTCATTATTTAAGCTGTCTTCTGCTTTAAATAGACCGTTATTGCCTGTTTCTGCTTGACCTTTGGTGATGGCTCCAAGAGTTGCCAGTCTTTGAGCTATCGAACTGGTAAATCGCTTTTGTCCTTTAACATCAGTTGTTACCAGAATATAGACTGGAGGCTGCGCCTGGTGAGAGCGGTGAGAGCGCCCAAAGCCTTGAATTGCATCAGTTGCGTTCCAGCCAGACTCGACTAGATAGTGCTTGCGCAGACGCTGATTGGGAATTTTTAGTGAGGCATGATAAGAGCGTCCCGTTCCTCCTGACTTGGAGAATGTGAGAATTTGTACTTCATCATTTTGGAACTTCTCAGCATCAGCGATATTGGCATTTTGATCTCGCTTTTTGGCGCGAATTTTAGTTTGTTCATTATCCTCATATTTTTCTAGCCTTAATGAGCGACCAGTTATTTCTGCTATATTTTCGTAGCCGAAGTAGAAGATTATTTGATCTAAAGCTGAATGGATGGTTGGTAGCTCCATAATCTTGATAATTAATGCTTCTTTGAGCATCACAGCCTCTTGATTGAGGATTTTATTATCTTGAGCGTCTTTGGCATAGCTGGTATAGGTATGACCGTCTTGTTCAATAGTTTCCATTAGGTACACTGGGAAGCTGTTGTTGAGAAAGTCTAGGATGTAAGATCTAGGGGAAATATCGATTTTAAGATCGTTCCACTCCTCAACTGGGATTGCCTCTAAAGTTCTTTGCAGCATAGCTTCATTAGTTGACGTAATCTGAAGAATTGGCGCAAATCCTGCGGCTATATCTGCCTCTATTGCGGCAATTAAACTGGGACTGCTCATGGAGATCAATAGCTGATTGAAAAATCTTTGCTTGATTGATTCAAAAGCTGAGTAAGCTGTGCCTTGGGCAGCAGTTAAAGAGCTTTCTTCATTAGTGCAAGTACAGCTAAGTGCTTCGCTTATATTGTTGTGAATGATTTCAAAAGCTTTGGCATATTGGTTATAAATTTCAACCTGTTCTGGTGTTAGTTTATGTTCGAGGGTTTGATATTCAATTCCTTGGTAGCTAAGAGATCTGGCTAGATATAGTCCTTGAGCTTTAAGTTCTCGTGAGATTATCTCCATGGCGGCAATACCGCTATTGCCGATTTTCTCGATAAATACTTTGCGATCGCTAAAAGCACTGTTTTGAGTCCCCCATAGACCTAAACGTTCGGCATAGGCTAAGTTTTGGATTTTACTGGCTCCTGTGGCACTGACGTACATAATTCTGGCATTGGGTAGCTGATGCTGAATCCTCAGTCCTGCTAATCCCTGAAGACTAGCTTTTTGCGTCCCTCTAGTACCTTTAGTGGGCAAAGCTCCTGCCATGGCGTGACACTCATCAAAGGCAATGATCCCAGCAAAATCTTCTCCAAGCCAGTCGATAATTTGCTTTAGGCGTGACTGATTTTTGGTGGTTTCTGGTCTAGCTAAGGTGCGGTATGTTGTGAACAGGATGCCTTCATTTAGATCGATCTTTTGGTTTGGTTTAAAGCTTGATTGGCAGATGATTTGTTCTGATTTACCGCCTAAATCCTGCCAGTCTCGACGGGCATCCTCGATTAAATTGGGGGATATTGAGAGCCAAACTGCTTTAGTTCTTCCCTGGAGCCAATTATCTAAAATTACTCCTGCTATTTGTCTACCTTTGCCAATTCCAGTACCGTCTCCACAAAGATATCCTTGCCGTTCTTGACGAGCATCAGGTTCGGCATATGGGTAATGACGCACTTTATTATTTTCATCAATCTTGACCCATTTATTGAGTAGTTTACTATGGGCTTCTCCTGCTCTGATGATGGTTTCAAGCTGAATATCTGAAAGTATTCCCTGTTCAATAATCTGTTTGGGCAACAGCGGCTGATAGCTACAGCTTGGGGACTGAATTGATGCCATGGCGATGGATTCTACTGCATCTGTAGGATGGCTTTGGCAACCAGACAGTTTTATCCCCTCAATTTGGTAGGGAGCAAAGAGTCCTTGGGGTTGGCTCAGTTCTTTATTCCAGTGATTTTGGATATATTTAACTGGTTCGACTTCGCTCCAGTTGACTTTTGCTTCAGTTTTAGCTTCCACCTCTACTTTGGGAACAGTTATTGCAGTTCGGGGAAATGGAATTATATTGGTCGTTTTTGGAACAGAACTTAGATCGAATAGACTTTCTTGTTCTACTATGGGAGCAGCTTTAGCTGCGATCTTTAACTGCTTTGATCTAGGTGGCACTTGAGCTATTATTTGGCTTAAGTCGGTCAAATTCATGCAGGGCATGGTTTCTATGAATTGCCGAGGGCTAGCGACTGGAATTTTATCGATTACTGTAATTCTTGTATCCACGGTAGTGCCTTGCTTGGCATATATATTTCCCTCTACACCAACTGAGGCGATCACAGTTGCTTTGGACTGTAGCTGGTCAAATTTTCTGCGCCAAATCGGATTGTTTGGTCGGATAGAATCTTGGCAAATCATCACTAATCTTCCGTAAGGTTCTAATCGGTTTAACGCGCTATTTAGATGTTCAAATATTACGCTAGAGCCTTTAACATCACGGTTGAGATAGCTAGAAAAGGGCGGGTTCATTAGCACTACCGTGGGTCTTACCCCAGGATTTAAGCGATCGTTAATCTGCTCGGCATTATGCTGGGACACTCTGGCTTCGCAAAACAGATTATCTAAAGCTGCCGCTCGCAGGGGATCGATTTCATTGAGAACCAACTCATAGCAGTTCATGGCGGCAAATACTGCTAGTAATCCGTTTCCAGCAGAAGGTTCGAGGACAATATCCTGATTGTTTATTTGAGCTGCTTGATTGGCAAGATAAGATAAAGTGACTGGAGTAGAAAATTGCTGTAGTTTTTCTGATTTATCGCTGCGTTTGTTGTGGGCCGTATAGAGTTTTTCTAGACCAATTAAATCTTCTAAATTTACTTGGGAATTTTGGCGTTGATAGCTAATTAGGTAGTTGACCAGACCAATCTCTACTGCTTCATAGGCTTCTTTCCAAACCCAATACCCATCAGCATCAGAACCGCCGCAAGCTTCAGTCATGATGGTTTTTAACTGATAGACCGATACTTTTTCTTGGCGCTGGAAACTTTTATAAATTAAAGCCCCGGCATTAATCAAGCTGTTGATTTTGCTAGGGACTAGATTAGAATATTGTGCCTGCATAAGTTATTAGTTCGGATATAATTTTCCGACTAAGTTCGCAGAACTTGTCTTATGGCAATAGTTTTCTTGTATTTGATAGTGAGGACAAATCTTGGCAAAATTGTCATTTTGTTGCCAGGTATTCCACGTAGCTTGGTTTATGTCTGCGTCACAGTCGTGAGGATAAGATTCTGGTTCAAAGAAGGTTTCAGCAATTAATTCGCCAGCAAACCAGCAACAGTCTTCCCAGGACTTTTCTATGATTCCTCCTGACGGTAAAGAACGATCGCTCGGTTAATATTTGCCTCAATTCTGGGAGACACTTGAGGGTTGGTGGTAAAGTCTTCCAGATATTCTTCGGCTGCTTCGGCGATAAACCCAGCGATTACATCTGCGGGAATGTCTGCATTATCCGTGTAGAGATAATTTTCGGCGGCATCGTTTACTTGGTCTTTTGTTAATGGTGTTTGCATAGGTGGCGATAAAATATCGCCAAATTGCGAATGCAATTTCCGCTAATCAAGTTCTTGCTTTGATCGGGATTGATTTGTTGATTGCTCTTTAGCCGCATCTACTTGTCCGCATGTAGGAGAGCCAGCAGGGTTAAGCAACACATAGTCCATTACTCCTTCTTAACAAATTTGTTTTTGACACAGAAAATTGCCCTAGTCGTTTCCAACTAACGTTATAAATACTGACTACTTTATTTACTTCTGAATAGCCGCCGATATAACCTTTGACAGTTTTCTTGCCTTTGGTTGTAATCACTAAATCTCCACTTCTAAAACCAAATGGCGTAACCGTTCCACCTTTTCGCTTTCTAATACCTCCTTTGCTCTTGTTTTCAAAGTGTAATTGTCTTCGATATAACTGAGGGCGAGATATTACTTTGAATGGTGCGTTACTTAACTGGATTGAACCAACCCAGTGATGACCATGACTATTAACAGATCGAAAAGGCTTGTACTGAATAAATCTACTAGCTGCGAGGCTTATACCATCATTGGCATGGGTAGATACATCTTGGATAGATTTATCGTCTTTGTTTTTAGCCAAGCCTAGATGTTTTCTAATGTTGCTAGTCTTCCAACCTTCTAGTCTATGAGTTGATGCAATGGTAGGTAGTTGTTTTAGCATCCACTTCTGACCTACCATTACAGGCGAGAAACCTTTATTGCCTTTTGCTTTGACATATTCATATACGATTTCAGCGACAGGAAATAATTTGGCTAACTCTTTGACAATGCGTAATTCCAACTGGCGATTAGCTCGAATACTTGGAGGTAGCTTACTGCCCCTGCGATTGTCGAATCTCTTCTCTCTATGCGCTCTATTAACAAAAGGAATATTATGATTAATTCTTCTGCCACGTCTAGCGCGACGTAGTATTTTCTGAGTTTGTTTTCTAGCAATTACTCGCTTGAATGGCAACAGCACATGAGCAGTAAATAGAACTGCTTTACTACTGACTGCTGCTATGCCAGAAAACAATTTGCCTGGATCTATACCTACTACTATCTTTTGAGTTTCAGTACCACTTGGTTCTACAAGTAGTTGAACACAGAAAATCTTAAGGTTGTTCCATACTGGTTTTGCTTTGCCAGCAGCTATCCATTTTCTAGCTCGGACGCTAGTTGTAGGCATTAACGGTTCACCTGATGGTGATAAAACTGGTACTCGTATCTTTTCTGTTGTCATAGGTATAACCCCTAATAATAGACGTCGCGTTTTTTGTCCTAAAGGATAAGCTTCGCAAATGGGAAGCTTGCCACAAAAAAGCCAACTAGTTGTGTGTCCCTTCCAGCACTTAATCCAAAATGTCCCTTCTTCAGGCGACTACTCCCAGTAGTCTTGTAGATAAACTGCACGGCGGAAGCCTTCTTCCGCCGTGCAGTCGTTGACCAACCGAGGGAAGTGGCTGGCAGTACGTATCAGGATTAAGCTCGTGCTGTAGTGCAATTCTTAGTCGCTAACTGGGTTTAGCAAGCCCAGGCTCTCCCGAAGGGAAGCGTCGGGTAATTGACAATCAATTCGCATTGTTGATCCCATATTTCTATGCTTTCTTCATGGTTTATTTTGAGTTATTTCCTTACTTGAACTGGCATGATTATATGTTGGGCTGGCTCTGGAACTAGGTTCTGAATCTCAATGGGTTGGTTTGGCTGATTTATCAATATTTTAACTTCACTCCCTGGTAGAGATTTTAAAGATTTGAGCAGATAATCATGGTTCAAGGTTATGGTTTGAGCTTGAATATTTCCTAGCAAGTATCCTGATTGAGTTTGATTGCCGTTGGCGATGCCAGGTGTTTGAGCCTGAATATTTATTTGCTGTTGACTTGGGCTGATGGTGATACTTACTAAGTTATCTTGGGCAACGCTATTTACTAGAGTTAGGTTTTTAATCATCTGCTGGCGATCGACAATAGCCTGAATTTCAAACTCGTCAGGGATTAGCTTCTCGTATTGAGGATAATTTCCTAAGATTTGGTTACAAGTAAGGACAAATTTGTCCGTTGAGAACTCAACCAAAGTTTCGTCGAAAGTCAGAGTTATTATGCTGGAGTAATCGGCTTTGAGCAGAGTACTCAGCAGGTTCATTGTCTTGCTTTGAATTATCAACTCAAATTCTTTTGCTGTATTATCTAAATCTACTTCCGTTTCCAAAGCCGCTAGCTGATGTGCGTCTGTGGCGCAGAACTTGAGCAGTTGGCGTTTGTTTTCTCTGACTAGCTTGAGATTGATTCCAGTTAGAATTTGTTTTGAGAGTTCTTTTGAAGCACAGTGTAAGGTTTGCTCGATTCCAGCTAGTAAATTTTCCCGCTTCAATTTGATTGAAATAGATTTAGATTCTAGCTGTGGCAGGGTGATAAATTCATTAGCAGAGATAGTCTTCAAGCAAATTGTTACAGAATCACTTTTGATTATTAACTGGTCTTTGTGCAGCAAAATCTCTATTGCTTTGTTCTTAATTTTTTCTACTAGGTTTTTTAAGTCCCAGGCACAAACGGTTATTTGTGCGTCTTTTGAGACTTGAGCTTCTAGGGTCAAGCAAACTAATTGACTGCCATCAAAGGTAGTTAGTTTTAACTCGTTTTTCCTGGCTTCAAGCAGAACGTTATTGAGGATTGATGGCTGAAGATTTCTTTTGAGATTGCTGCAAACTATGATTAAAGCAGTTTGTAAGCTGTAGGTGTTAATTATTAGTTGCATGGTTAATGTATTTATTTTTGCTTGGTTTAACAAACTTTTTGGCGATTGCGAAAAATTCCTCTAGGGAGATGATTTCAAATTCGCGATCGTATTCGTCGATATCTCCTTGAGATTTAGTAATCTGTCCCCACCAGGCAACCTTTAGTTCATAGCCATAGTCGATAATTAGAGCGGCAGCTTTTTGATACTGGATTAATACCAATCGATTGAGGACTGCACCAGCATCGGCATAGAACAAGACACGATTGCTATTCGTTAGCAGACTTGCTCGATCAAGATAGACTTTTAACTGTTGGGGAGAACTGGCAAACATCCCGCCACTGGCACCGATAACTACTTGGTTGAGTTTATTGGCAGTATGAATTGCTTTGAAGCCCACGCCTTCAACGATACCTATATAGCTAGATTTGATTTCATCAATGGGCAGGTAGAAGCCAAGGGGAATTTCTTCGTATTCTTTTAAATGAACGCTAAACTCTGCTGATTTTGCCCAGAGATAGCGTAAATTAGTAGCAAAATCCAAACGAGTTTGCCAGCCTAAATATTGCTGTCGCTCATTGCGGATGGGGATTAGTAACCCGCTATACTTATTTACTAAAGACAAGCCATCAGGGGATATTCCTGCCAAACAAGGACTAACTTTATTGGTTAGCTTTTGCTTGTAGTCTAAAGATTTAAACTGATAATATACCTGATGGCGATCGCTAAAGCCTCTTTGGTACAGAGCTTGTTTGTGTTTTGCCTTTAGCTTTAGCTGTTGAAGTAGCTTAGATATTTCAAGATCTCTTTCTTCAATAGAAAGTAGATTTTGATAATTAACTTGTTCGATTTGTCTGACTAATCTTGGCTTTGACCTGGCTATAACTTTTTTGAGCTGATGGTTGTTAGAACTTTGATGTAAGAATTCAGACCAGATTACTGAAAGTTCTGCCGAAAGTTCTTGGGTTATATATTTACCCCACAGCAGATTATGAGTTTCACCACAGTATTTATATCCAGGTAAATCTCCGCGATAATTCATGCAGAAATACTGCATATCTATTTTTTCTTCTCCACCGGGAAGATCGAACGTGGTAATTTTGCTTTTGCAGCGATATTTAGTATTACCGCAGCAGGGACATGGATTATGTCGATTGCAGGCAAAAAAGGGATTTTTTGCCATTATGCTGCAACTTTATTTTTTATCAGGTATTCACCAAGATTTTGATAACCTAATTCTCTTAGTACTCTGTAACCATGCTTGCAGCAGCCGCTGCCGAACTGCTCCTGCTGTTTCTGGAAATCTCGGCATTTACATTCAACTCCAATGTCAGTTACTCGCACGGGATACTTTGAGTTAGTTTCCAGATTGGAAACTAGATATACGTTGCCGTATTTAGTTGTATTCAGTTTGAGATTTTTGCTTCTTTCTTGTCTGCTTGTAGCAAAGTCTTCGGTAAATAAGCGAGTAGGCAATATATACTCTTGCTGCTTGGTTTTTACCGTAACAGTCATATTGTCGTTAACTTTGACTAAAGATACCGTTAAAGCAGGTATCTTTAAAATTCGTTCGGCAGCACTTGCAGAGAAGATGAAGTTGATTTGATTAATTTTATGAGAGTTCATGTTGTTTTAATGTTTTTTTTAAAACAACAGTGAAACTGATCCCCTTTAATAATTGCTAACTTCCTTAATTATCCGTTCCAGTTTCCCACCAGGACAAACACCAGTAAAGAAAGGATGATTGTCTAGTATTTCTGTCAGTTCTTGGTTTGATGCACCGCTAGATTAATAGTTTCACCTAGTTGCGAAGAATCGTGACTGGGTTTTTTGTTGGAGACGCGATCGCTTTTTCAAGGTAATTTTGTTCCCATTTCGGTCAAAATTTATTTCTTCAAATTCTCCTATCATAAATTACTTCTAAAGATGATGAGCCAAAATACGTTTTATATTCTTGCATTGCAAATGAATCCATCATTCCTGCAAGATAATCTATTACTACTCGTTTTTGCGTTCTCTCTTTATCTTCTTCTTGAGATTGACTGATAATCGATCTTAATTCAGGAGGTAATAATAAACTATTTTTATTGAATTTTGGATCTGTATAGACTTCAAAAAGACCTCTAATAATTCGTTCTCCTTGCTTCTCATAAAGTTGAACGTGATTTTTTCGTAAGAGTGCTTTAAATACTAACTTTTTAAGTCCTTCTGCTAATTTACTCAAGCTCTTGTATCCAAGCTCTTTTGCTCCAGTCTTAGATTCGACAATGCCAATATCACTTATTAATTTGTGAACAATATTTGAGGTTATTTTTTTTCTCAAAATAAATGAATATTCTTCTGATGTATCAAGCCTATTTGCTCCCCATGCAGCGTCTCTCGCATCTGTAGCTATTTCATTAAATATTTCACTAGCTTCGTTAAATGATTCATTAATTTTAAATTCATACATCATTTCGCTTAATGTAATAAAGCCAGAGCTAAGAGCATCTTCTAAATCGTGAGCAGCATAAGCAATTTCATCAGCTAAATCCATTATTTGAGCATCAATACTCTTTTGAATATCTGGAAGCTTTTTATTGGCAATCTCTTGTTTCAAGAAATAATAATCTTCATCGTATAAAAACTTTTTAACACCATCTATTCTTTTGTCAAAATATTTAGTAACTCCAAAAAGAGTTCTTAAAGTCAAATTAAGTCCAGGATAAGAGGAGTGTTTTTTTTCTAAATAACGAAGAATTCTAAAAGTTTGAGCATTTCCCTCATAACCACCAATATCTTTAGCTAAATCATTTAAGACTTCTTCTCCTGCATGACCAAAAGGCGGATTTCCAAGATCGTGTGCTAGAGAACAGGTTTCAGCAATCACTGGATGCTCTAAATTCAAGTCAGAAGCTATACTTCGAGCAATTTGGGCGACTTCTAAGCTATGAGTTAGTCTATTTCTATAAAAATGGGTAGAATCTACGCCTAACAATTGCATTTTGCCTTGCAAACGACGAAAAGAAGAGGAATACAAAACCCTACCGTAATCTCTAGCATATTCATCTCTGTGTTCGTCATTACAACTTTCATGCTCTCTATAATTGAAATGTTGAATTTTTTTTTCTAAATCTTTAGCAAAAGCAATTACCTCCCGATCAAAGCGACTCATCAAAAAATACTCTCCCTTAATAATTTTCATTTCCTACTGCGTCAGCCCATAACGCTCGATTAGCTTTGCTAATGCCAACTTTCAAGTTCATCTTGATATCAAATATTCATTGGTGATGAAATTTCGTCGCAGATACTATGGACTTCACTTCAATCTTCGACATTAATTTTTTAAACCGGTGTGATATAGATCAATATAAGAGAGAGATCGCTCCTCTACGGTAAGATAAAAACAGCCTCAATTTATTATTGTCTACATCAAAGAAACAATAAATGTTAAGCTGTTTGTCGTGCTTGTTGCTATTATTTGTTGTTGTTCTCAAGAAAATTAGTGAAGGTCAGTTGTCATTGTAGTAAGGCCATCGCATTGCTCTGAGTAATCTGTCAACAATGGCAAATAATTTTTAGCGTTTGTTGAAAATAACATTAACCTCTGTCTTTTTGGTTGAAGCTTTTCTCAGCTGAAGAATGCTCAAAATCAACTTATAGCGATCGTCTGATTCATGTAAGAGATGCCATGAACTGAGTTTTCATTTACTTAATTGTCTATTTTCAAGATAGGTCTAAAATGACAACCATACCGCAACATTAGAAGATTATGGATTATCTCAGAATGATATGTATGATTTATCAACTCATCTAGAAGAGGATTAAATGACAAACATTTTAGAATATAAATTAACACCCAACTTCTTAGAGATTATCGCTAAAAGCAAAGGCAAAGCTAACTGGTATAGCTTAGAGCAAAGAATGGGAAAATTGAAAGGTTATGGTGAATATCCTGCTTTATATATGACTGGTGAGTTAATAAAGCTCGGTTATATTAATGAATTACCCACTCAAGAAGATAGTAGATATCCCACATTTGAAATTACTAAATCTGGTTTAGATTTTTTAGAAGAAAGTAAAATTAAAGAAATGAGCTAAAATCTTTGTCAAAATGCCCAGTAATTTTCTGCTTGATATTCATCTGATTGGGGATTAAAAACTTCCTCGATTTTTTCTTTGGGCTGATATTCAACTTCATCCTGTTGAGCTTCTTTGCCTCGGATGGAGTTGACAATTTGGAGAACTTCTTTTGGCTTCATTTCTGGCCAGAAGGTTGGTTCT
The DNA here is from genome assembly GCF_003003995.1 of Pleurocapsa sp. CCALA 161. GTDB lineage: Bacteria > Cyanobacteriota > Cyanobacteriia > Cyanobacteriales > Xenococcaceae > Waterburya. The sequence continues at coordinate 18,840 of NZ_PVWF01000012.1, forward strand.
TTCTCGATTAGGTTACTAGTATCCTTACTTGAAACAGGCTTGCAGAACTTTCTAGCTCGGTTTTCAATTGCCATGACCTTTTCGACATTTCTTTCAAATAAGGGGATTTCTTGGATTGTGAAATCTAATAAAGTTTCATAGTCAATCATTAATGGCTGTTTATCTAACTTCCTAATTGTCTCTTGAATTCTCGTTAGGCAGTAGTACATTTTATCAATTTTTTCGGCTTGTTCTGGGAGATCGACCATTGCTTGTGAGACTATAGCATCTAGGTTATCTAGATTAATTGTTCTTAGAGACTTTTCTTGGGCGATCGCTGAATATCCCTGGTTAATAATTTGGTTTAAATTTTTATTTAGTTGTGATATTTCTTGACTGTATAGATTATCAGTTTCTTTTGCTTCAAGCAATTGTCCATATAATTCATCTATTTGCTCGGCAAGTTGTGGTAGTTCTTGCATAATCTTGTTTATCTCGGCATCTAGATTGGAAAAGTTGATTTGATGTTTAACGAAGTCAGAGGAAGCTCCGTCGTTCCATATGCGGAGCGGTATCCTTGAGGACGGCGGAGTCTCTCTGATTTGTTTGCTGTATCCTGATTGAATAAATGGAATTAAGGCTTCTAAATATTTATATAGTTGGGCTTCAAGTTTCCGACGAGCCTTGATGCGTTCGATAAATTTAGTCTTATAGCTTTTCTCTACCACAGCAGCAATCTCTGAGCCAGTGTATTTGATACTTTCGTCAATTAATTCGCGCCACTGTATATTAGTGAGGATATTTTTTTCATAACGACTGTCATATTTTTTAAGATAGATTTGAAATATTTTTTGGCGCTCTATTGGTTGAGGAAAACCTACATAAAATATTTCGCTAAATCGACCACTACGAATCAACTCAGGTGGTAAAGTATCCAATCTATTGAGGGTAGCGAGGACAAAACATTGTGCTTGCTTTTCCTGAAGCCAGGTTAAAAAGACCCCAAGGGTTGTAGCTGATTTTCCTTCAAGATCTTTTCCTGGAAACACCTTATCAAGTTCATCGATATAAACTATGTTTGGCGCGTTTGCTTCGCATAATTCTAAGATTCGAGCTAAATAAGAAGCTCCAAGATCCTTAATTTTTTCTACTGGAATATGGATCATTGGCATGGCTAGTCTTTGTTGCAGTACTTTGGCAACTAAACTCTTACCGGCTCCTGGTACACCTACTAAGACATATCCCTGTGGTCTGGGGATATTGTATTTCTGCTGGTCGGCAGCGAACTCGATTTCAAGGTTATCAATGTACTGTTTTAGTATATCCATACCGCCAACTTCGTTTATTTCTGGGGGTGGCAAAAAGCTCAATCCTAAATCTTTAAGTTTTTTTTGTTTATATTCAAGTAGTCCATCAATATAGTTTTGAACTGAATTATTGTTTTTTAGGGAATTAGTGATATTTTCGATTCCCCAATTTAGTTCGGGGGCAGTCATTCCTGTTAGGATATGCTTTGCTTTGTCGGTTAGATGATTTTTGTCGCTATCTTTGAGCTTGAGTTTGGCAAATTTTTCTTTGAGTAAGTCGGCAACTTCATCGGCAGAGAGATAGGGAAGTCTGACTGTAGGGGCAATATCTTCAAACTGCCATTCGCTATTGGAACTACCCAAAATAATTAGGTAAAAATCTTTTTCCCGACGTGATTTTTGTGTCAATCTAATCATCCAGGTTTTGATCTGCTCAAATTGAAATACATCGAGGGTTTTAGAACTGATTAGCTGGTTGATATTTTCGATGATAAATATACCGCGATCACTTCTTTCGGAGACATTTGTTAAGGTAGTGATGATATCTTCAAAGCTTTGGGCGGTATATGTTTTTGTCGGAGAGCTTGTTAAAGTTTTCTGGTCTTGTAACCTCTTAGTGAGGCTTGAAATATTGCGGTTAGCTGTTGGGGAATGCTCTAAATCTTTATCTATATAGTCTCCTAAATATTTATGATTTGTTACAGTATTTTCGCGAAAGATTACCTTGCTTGCGGTGGATTTCGACAGATTCCAAAAGTTGATTGGCAAATCAAAAAAAGAGCTAAGGTCTTTGACGATATCGTCTAGTCCTATTGCTCTTTCTTTGAGGGACAGATTGAGGAATATTGTTCGGTTACTTAATAATTGTTCTTCAATCTTAGCCACGGTTTTATCTTTCCATATTGTTACTTTTAACCTTATTGTTCCCAGTTAATGCTGGTTCTTGTTCTTTTGTGGGTAAATATTGGCTGAATGTCGATCGTGGTTTTGCTGCGGCGGCTTCCTGTGCTGATTTGGCTGGAGTACTAGCAGCTATTTCATTTTTTCCTATAGCCTGGGGAATTTTTGGCATAAAACCGCCAGTGATTTCTTCATTTAGCCGTAAATCTTCTTTGAGATAGCCAAGGTCTTCTTTCTGGGCGGAATTTAAATTACTAGATTTTATTTTTGTGCCAAATCCCGTGTTAGTTGCCTGTAGCAGTAGATTACTAGATTTATCCTTGAGAAAATAATCATTTCCTCGTCGTGAGATCGAATAATCCTCGGTTTCTAAGGTTTGATTGCGTTTTTTAGGAGGAAGCTCGGAGTTAAATAGATTAATAATTGAGCTACCAGCCTCATTTAGCTTTATGGATTCTTGAACATTTGCTTTTGCGGGTATATTTACCTGGGCTTGAGTGAGATTATTTCCTAAAAATGCTGTCTGTTTTTGAATCTCAGAATTTCCAGGATTATTTCCTGCCAGACTGGTAAGAGTGTTGCTTACTACTGAGGTTCCGCTAACTTCAGCTTTTGACGAGCCTACACCTGCTGGATTAACTATTGATGTAGCTTGGTTTGGATAAAGATCTGCTTCATCTAAGAGCATGGATTTTTCGCCATTCTTTTCTTGGTAGAAGGCTAGTTTTTGTTCGGGAGCGAATTTATTGGTTAAAATTTTTCCTTGATCGTCAGCTTCTAATAGGGTGGTTTTATCCTTGTCATCTCCAGTCACCTTCATTCCCGCCAGTTCGGGAACAACTTCTCCTGGTTTACTATTTTTACCTTTAACCATGGCACCAATATCAGCAGTAGCGATTTTGGAGTGGTTTACTAGTTTTTTGCCACCATCATAGATTTTTTCTCGGTTTTTCCAGACTGCTTCAATGGCAATCGGGGCGATTACCGATCCAGCTAGAACAGCAATACCTACTGGTCCACCAGCTAGTGCTACGCCGCCTGTGGCTAAAATTCGTCCAGTATTAGCAAGCTTGGCAACTTTTACAGCTTTATAGGCAGTATTGGCGGTTTTTGCTCTTTTGGCAACGATTTCAGCATTTTTAGCCATTCCTAATGTTTTGGCAAAGCGACCGGCTCGTCCAACATTTTTGACTTTACTTAGGGTATTGCCAAGCTTGGCAGCCTTGCCGAGTGAGCGCGTTTTGCTGGCAGCTTTACTCAGTCCACGACTGGTTTTTCCCTTAAAGATCCGACTAATGCCTCTGGTTTTATTTCCCAGGCGTTGGGTAATTTTTTTGTCATTTGGCAGATAATCGCTTAATTGCTCCAATCGGGAATCTTTTTTTTGATTTTGACGACTCTTGTTTTGATCCAGAAGTCCTTTGACTCCTTCTAAGGCTGCTTTGGTCAACATTTGGAGCAGCATTGCTACAGTCGCAGCCATAGCAGCCTTTGACTTTATAGATTCTTGAATTGAATCACTGGTATATTTTTGCGCTGCTCTTTGAGCTTCGCTGCTTTCTTGTGGATTTACTTGTGGTGTTATACTCATGGCTATTCTCCTATTCCTAAAGTTTCGTTGAGGTCTGATAGAGCATGAAGCTGCCCGATTCGATTGATTAATACCATGTTTTCTGTGTGAGCGTAGGCGACGTGTTGACTGTCGTTTCCATCAAATAGCCACAGCAAAATATCTGGTTTAAATTTTTCTGGACGAGAATTATTGACCGTAATCTGAAAATTCTCGATTTTCACTAGTAGTCCGACATGATCGTGAATTTCCACGACGTTTGGCACGTAGTTTGCTGGAAAGTCGGGATAATCTATAGTTTGATAATTTATTTGTTCCATTGTTTTTAGTTTTTTTTAATAGTTTTTTAGGAGATAGAACGTTTAGGCCGCCTCGGCTGTTTGTAGAGGGAGAATTATTTTGGCAAGCTCGTCGCGATCGATAAGCATTTGGCGCATGACTTCATCAGCATCAGCATTGTTTAACTGCTGATTTTTGCGCTTGCTCATTACGCTTTTTACAACTGAATCCCAATTGGCTGTTGACCATACTTGATGGGCAATTTCTTCTTGGCGAATCTCCATTGTTTTGAGGATGGGCATGTAAGCTTCTTCTCCTCGTTCAAAATTGGGATTGAGAATAATGCAGCGTCCAGTTTTCATTCTCATAATTTGAGCTGGTTCAAATAGGTGTTTTTTCTGCTGTTGAGTATTGCTGCCGCTGGTGCTGCTGCCGCCACTTTTAGCTCTAGATCTGCTTATAGATGACGATTTAGTGGTAATTTCAGTTTCTCCTAGCATTTCGCTAAATGTTTTGGCGCTTTCGAGTTCTTGGGGGTTGAAGATTATTTTGGTGGCGCAGTTACCAAAGATGGTTCTAGCCACCTCTTTGCCGTAAGTTTTTTCTAGCTGTGGCAGATGTTGGACTCCTAAGATGCCGCAAAAGCCCATTTCACGACCTTCTGCTAGTAAGTTAACCAAAGACGGCAACCGTATGGTGGCAACTTCATCAAGTAGGGTAATTAGGGGATCTTTGCGCTTAACTTTGCCGTAGATATTGTTCCGAAGGAACATGTGCATTGTTGAGGCAAGGACTGGGGATACTACTTCTCGATTGATATTATCTAGTCCAAAGATAATTAGTCTTTTACCTTCAATACGTTCAGGGAGATCGGATTTGCCGATCAAGGCAGCAACAAAGTCTTTTTTTATAAAGTTTCTAAATACTGCTGAGGCGGTTGAGACGATACCAGCAATGGTTTTCTCGGCATCTTTGACAGATATTGCCTGATTAAACGGTATTCCCGTCCAGGCTGAAATTATCCCGGCTTCTTTAGCTTGGGCTAGTCTTTTAGCGACATCGGGCAAGGCGATGATTGCTTGGGTAGTCATTAGATCGTCAAAGCTTTTAGCTAGTTCATTGGGCTTACCTGATTCGTCGCCAAAACGTTGGGCATCTAGTTTTACTAATAATTTTGGGACTGCTTTAGTTAGTAGCAGCGCTCCTTCAATGAAGGCATTTCCTGCACTTTCAAAAAACTCATCTTTTTTACTATCGCCAATATTTGTGTTGGCATTGATTGTTTTGCCTAATTGCCCAGCGGCGATCGAGTCCTCTTCATCGCGAATAAATTCGGTGGGGTTACAGGTACAAGATTCAGGGTATCCAGGAGCTAATATGTCTACCTGATAGCCTCTGGCAACTGCATAGGCAGCAAGGCGAGATGATTGTTCTGGGTATTTGAAATCATAAAGAGCAATGGGAAAGCCTTGATCTACTGCCGAACGAGCTAGAGGATCTGCTGCTGAGAAAGTTTTTCCCGAACCAGCCGAACCGCCAATAAATACCCCTCTTTGGGCATCAGGAATATAAAACGTCGCCATATCTCGATCGCTCTTGGGTTTGGGTTCACCTTTTTCTTGTTTTGCTGGAGTAACCTTGACGGGGTTTTTCCAGCCCATTTTTTCCCAGTTAGCGTCACGTTTTTTTCTAACGTCAGGGTCGAGATTTATATAAAGAGAGACGCTATTGCGAGTAGGATTGGCGATTTGCTTCTTGGCTTTTTTCCTCGCCATGGCAATTTCAGCCGATCCTCCCCACTCAGAATTAGCCAGCTTATTTGCTTTTCGATCGGGAGCTAAGTTTAACAGAACGATACCAAATATCCCCAAAGCAATGAGAATATTTGTGCCATTTGCCCAGGTAAGTAAATTCTCCTTCTTGGGAATACTTATTGATGGTAACTGAGCGATTATCGCCTGATGGATCAATCCTTCTTTGACTAAATAGTTCATGGCTTGTTCACCTATAAACTGATTCCTAAATAGATCCAGTCGCCAACTCTGTAGTCCATCAGGGGAATCTCTACGACGTTGTGTGGGGTGCAGGCTTTGCCGCCAAAGGGAACGGTGACGCAGAACTGCATTGCTAAATATAGCTGGGTAGTATCGGTTAGTTCGTTGTTGTTGCGTAGCACCATCTTGAACGGGCTTTCAATAAATGGAAGTCTTCCAGTTGGTTCTTTGCCGCCTTTATATCCTGCCAAAAAGCCTTTACCACCTCTAACTTTTTGACTATCTCCCGACACCCATTGGAGTCCAGAGTTTATACTGCCAGTGAGTTCGATATGGGCGCAACCGCCATTTTCGCTGCTGCTGGCATAGCAGTAGGTATTAATAAATCCTTCTTTGGCGCTGCCTGAAATTGCGCGCTCGGCAAACTGTTCTGCTTGGGAGAACACCAAATCTATTCGTCCCAATCCTCCACCAAAGGTCGGCATTTGAGGATATCTCCCTGCTGGTAGTTCGGCAATTCCAGGAACACTGCTGATTGCTTTATTTTGATAGTTTTTAAATTTATTAATTGGAGTTTTTTCGATTCCTGGAATATCGTTTATGGTATAGCTACTAAGATTGAGTCGATCTAGGGTCAAATCTCCCAATTCATCAGGGATTTTTTTGGCTAGTTCTTCTGTTTTGGCAAATTCAATTTCTACTGTTTTGCTGAGTTCTTGGGTAATATTTGTGGTTGTATCGGTGACAAAACCAGTGACAGCTTCCTTATAGCTTGCTAGCTTTTGATCGATGATGTCTAGCTGGGTTAAATTTAATTCCTCAGCTATTTGGCTTTTGATGCTTTGGGTAATTTGAGCTTTTGAGCTTTCAACTATTTGTTCAATTTGCTGTTGATGTTTGGCTATGGTTTGTTGGATATAAGTATTAACTTCCTCTTGAGGTTGCTTATAGAAATTTTTAATTTGCTCGTCGATTTCGGTTCTTAATTGGGCTTCGGCTTGGGTTAGCTGCTGGTCTATTTGAGCTTTTGCTCGATCGGCGATGGCGGTTGGATTGATTGTTAGTAATGGATTTTCTAGCTTTAGATCGTTGATAATACCTTCGGTGGTTATGTCTATTCCTTCGGATATCCCAATGACTGTAAGCTGTTGATTATCTAGTAGCTGCTCTTTAAGTAGTTCTTTTAGCTGGTCGATGTTATTGCGTCTTAATTCTTTAGCCAGACCAGATATATCATCATCAAGTACTCTGGCAATATCGATATTTTGTAGTTCTCTTGGCAGGATATCGGCAATGGGTTTAACTTCTTTGACAGACCTGGTTTTTAGCCTGGGAACAACTTTCACTAGATCGTTTAGGGACATTTTCTCTAGGAGTTTTAATTCACTCAGAGGAATTTCCTGGTTAAGTGACCCATTGATTTGTTCTAGGGTCATACCGCTAAGTCCATAGGCTGTAAGATCGCCATACAGCATGACATCTACTGGGCGATCGCCAGCACTCCAGGTACGACTCGGATCGTAGCCCAATAAATTGATGGTGGTTTGGTCTGCCTGGAAGCTTCCGCTAGTGTTGAATCTGGGTAAATTACTTAGGCTAAAGTCGGGGTTAACGATTAGATTTCCCGCAGCATCTGTTGTATATTGTCCATTTTCATCTGGCAAAGGAATAAGTGCCTGGGCAGGACTTGCCCAGATAGATAACAATATCGCCAGCGATAGACAAGTAAGTTTAGACAGCATGACTTAACCATCCTGATGCTGCAATTGTTAACATGAAGCCAGTCCAAAATAGGTAAAATTTTTGAGCGATCGGTAAATATTTGGTTATCCACAGGCGGTAGAAGTTTTCCATTGTTTTATTGGTTTAAGATGATTTGTTTTACTAATGCTTCAGATACTCCACTCATGGCTAAAGCCTGGGGTTCAGCCATCCCAAGCTTTAGTAAGCTGCTCAAGCGAACCAGACTAGACTTAGTATTGCGCTCTAATATTTGTTCTTCTTGGGCTTGGGCTACTGCTGCATCAATTTTTTGAGCCAATTCATCAGGAGCCAAACCAAATTTTTGTTCGGGGATTACTTGGGCGATCGCGACAGTAGGTTCTGGGGTCGTCTTGGCGGCTACTATTAAAGTATTGGCTGTACGACTATATTTCTTGATATTGTAAAAATGTAGGCTGGTTTTACCTGTTTCCATATCTTTGGTTATGACCGTGAGCAAAGTCTCATTGGCATAGGGAATTTTTTCTAGCTTGAGATCTTCGTTGCGTTTGAGATGGATGATCTGAGCATCTGAAGTAGTACAGCTATTCCAGCCAGTAACGCAGCCATAGACATCGATAGTGGCAAAGGTGGGATTATCAAGCCACATTTGCTGAATCACTTCATTACTATCGCTCCAGGTGATTGTGGTACCAGCATCAAATCCTAGCCCAACTACTTTAGGAGTGGAACTGGTTTGAGCATTTGCCATTTGGGGTGCTATGGTTGCCAGAATAATGCTGGCGGTTAGCCTCAGAAAGATTAATAGATTTTTATTCATGACTTTACTCGGTAATAAATTAATAGATTTAATAAATTAAATTGCAAATGGATAATTGACTTGAATCATCACCTTGGAATCTTGCTTTAGCTGCCAAAAGTTAGAGATTGGTGCAACACCTCGTCTACGGTTCAACTCACTCGCTTTGCCTTCTAGTAGCTGTTCTAAACCGCCAGACACGATAGCACCTGGATAGTTTTTGTTGTCATAGTTGCTGCTTTGAGTTTGACCGTAACCTGATATCTGTGAAAAAGATGAGTCGGGCGCTGTAATTAGGTCGGCTGTTTGTTTTGCTGCTCCATAAGCAAAATCGAGTAGGTTGGAATTTCCCGAACCATTTTTTACTTCTTTATAGTTGGCAGTTAAAAGATCTCCTTTATGATTGAGGATGCTCAAAGCATTTGGTGGTAGTTTAATTTCTTGTTCATCTTGGATAATTGCTACAGCATCTCCTAAAATAATCCCGCCATCTACTCCACTAATTTCATAAACCAGCACCGTACCTTCGGGGACTTGGATTTCTCCAGCATTATTAAGTAACGGTTCGCTTAATTTGATAAAGCTTCTTTGTTTGCGGTCTTGTTCGTTGCCAATCCAGTTAATTGCTGTAATTAGTCGAGCTTCAATTTGTTGAGCCATGGCAATTTTGCTACCAGAGTTTTGAGGGGTAACTTTTGTCGCTGGGGCTTTTGAGTTTTGTAAAGCTTCTAGAAACTTTGCTTCATTCGTAGTTAATTCTGCTTGGGTTGAATTAGCAGAAGCTACGATTGGCGGTAGTTTTTGGCTGGGATTAGTCAGACGATCTTTGATGGAAACCACTGGCTTGGTGGCTAAATTACTCTTGTTAATAGCACCATTGCCATAACTACCTGCTTGGGATAGCTGTGTCCAAATTGCCATGGTGTCATATTTGATTTCAGACTTGGCTGCTTTTGACACTGTTGGCGCAGTGAATCTGGTTGAGGAGATCGATCTAGTTGGCGGGTCGTAACTTCTTTTGATAGTGGGTGGGGCTGGTTGGAAAATTGGCTGTGGGGCTGGTGTATCAGTCACTACAGGTAGTTCTAGACTTTCTGTGGCTTCTAACTTGATTTCAGTATCTGCCTGACGCCGATCGATGCTTTCTAAAGCCTGTCTTTGCTCTCCTATAGCGATTGTTCCTTTAAGATTTTCGTTTTCAGCCAGGAGCGGATCTTCTGTTTCAAGTTTTTCTACAGATATAGCTTCAGGTTCTTGAGATTTTTTGCTAAATGCTTGTTTGAGATCTAGTGCTGTACCATAGAAGACCATAAATACAGTTACGGGAACGGCACATATTATTGCAGCAAATATCAAGCGCTTTTTAACATCATCAGCCCAACCTTTTTCTGCTGTATCCTCTGATGCTGAGGCTGTGTTTTCGATTAGATCTAGATCGTTTTCTGAGCTATTTGTTTCTGACTGTTGATTATTAAGTCCGAGGAGTTCATCTATGTTGGAAGTAAATTGACTATTCATAGTTGGTAAAAATAAAAATAAATTGTTGATAAATTATTTAATTGCGGATTTTTCTAGTTCTTCGCGAGATAGATCGCCTATATGATAAATTTCTAAGCCTGACTGTCTTACATCGGCTACGATCTGAGCCACGGGGTTAGAAAATTCTTCATATTTTGGTGCTTTGACGGCTCGAATATAAAGCTTTTTGTTGTTGGGAATTACATCTCCTAGCCGATCTTTGCCTTCAAAAGCAATCAGGGTGGAAACTAAATTGACAGTCCAGTAGCCTGGTTTATCGGGGTCTGCAATGGGTTCGCCAATGTAATTAGGAACAAATACTAGAGATCTTTCTTGCTTAAAGGTAGATTGAGGCGTAGCTTTGGCTAGTTCTTGGAGAACTTCTTTTCTTAGCTGTGGTTCTAAGCCCATGCTCATGTACCAGGCTCCTGTAGGAACTTTCTTATTAGTTCCTTCAATATCAATTCCTTCGTCTTTTTGGGGATTGTTTGCTTCTTCAATACTGGTACGGGGAAGATAACCGTCATTGGTATAAATTCCCGTCAGAATTTTTTCGCTAAAGTTCTTGATTACTTCTGGAGTACGTTTGCTATTGCTGACTTTTTTGGCAGTAACTGTTTCTCCATTAGCTAGCTGGATCATTGTTTGCGAACTGCCGCTTGATTTAGCCATGCCAAAGGTAAAGGTAGTGGCGAGGTTTAATAAAGAAATTAAGCCAACTCCTAATACGAGCAGTCCTAATTTTCCTTTTCCAGTTGTTTTGGTATCGAGTTTAGTGGTAGTTGTAGTAGCCATTGGTTTTATTTATTTTCCGAATGAAGGTTTGATTGCGCTAATCATTTTGCTGGTCGAGAATCCGCCACTTGCTCCTACGCCTATGGCAATAAAGCTTGAGTAGAGGGTGAAGCCTCCTCCTGCGCCAAAGGCTATGGCTAAAGTAGGCAGTCCCCAGCCTATTAATTGAGCAAAGATATAGGATTCGATGCCCCTGCCACTGTCAATCACGGATACCAATAGGCTGACCATGATGGTGTAGGCAATGGTAGTAATATTGATTGTCCAGAAAGCACTAACCCAAGCTATAAAAGATTTTGACCCGGCTGGTAACAGTGATGTTGCCACCGCCATTGGGCCATATAGAGCTGTGATAAACAGAGCCATATCAGCGCCCATTACAAAAGAAACTGCTGCTGCAAATAGCTTTATTCGATCGTCGGCGAGTATGACGCTAGAAGCGGTATAGGTAGCCAGATCGTAGGTTTTGTTAACAGCACTTTTTATTACATTGCCGATTAATGTTCCCAGTCCAGTTTGTCCAGCAGCTTCGGCGGCGGCCTTATTTTTTTCCAACTCTGAAATCATGCATTCTTCATACTGTGGATTTTGACCGTAGATATCCTTACAGGCTTCGGCGGCTTTATCCATTTCCTTGCGGACTTCATCATTGGTAAGATTGCTATTGTCAGCGTTATAGTCTTTAGCCACCTTTACGTATGCGCCGAAATCTTGAGTTAGCTGATAGTTAATGTTTTTGCCGATTCCTCGCATGCCAATTGCTAGCTGTCCTGTTAATGCCGCATTCTTGCTTAAAAACATGACAACTATAAATGGGATAATTAGCTCTTTTAGATCGCTTGGGTGAAAGCTATTTTTGTCGTATTTTTGAAATAACTCGTAGATAAAATAGAACAAAGCGAGTAAGGCTATTGCCATTCCCGCACGGGCCATGATTAGCCAGATTGGGTGAGCGCCAGAGCCAATATACTGCTGCCACTGAAAGTCCATGCTGTCGCCAAAGAGCTTTTGCGCGCCGCGAGTATCGTTAAGAAAATCCTGTCCTGAGTCGCCGCTCCAAAAAAATGCTGGAATATATAGCCAAGTATAGATATTCATTTATTTCCTTAAATACATTTTTTAATTGCATCTTTAGCCACCGTTGCTGGGTTGCCGTTTTTATCGACAAACACAGTTTTTTGACCGTTAGTGCAGTGAGTTTTGGCAAATAGATTACTTTTGAGAACGCTAATAGCACCAAGTTCTGTGTTGTTAATCTCTTGTCTTTCCTGAGTTTTTTGTGCTTCAACTTTTTGCTGCTGCTGAATCTGTTTGGCTATGGCTCGGTTATTGTAGGCAGTGGTTTGCTTGAGTCCTAAAAGAGATTCATTTAAAGCTGAATTTTGGGCAGCAAGCTGAGTTTGCTGGGCAGCAATATCCTTCATTACTTCTTGAGTAATGCCTCGTTTGCTAGCTTGAACTTCAAGTGCAGCGACGGCTTGGGCTGCATCGTTTACTGCAACCTGCACATTTTTGGCGTTTTCCTGCCCCTCTGCACCCAGGATAGAATCAGCGTGGGTTTTAATGGTTTCAGCTTCAATATATGTTTGTGTGGCATCTAATTGAGCAAGCTCACCTGTTTTGGTTAGCTCTGCTTCAACTGATGTTTCAACCTCTTTTAAATCTGGCAGTCCTAGCTGTCCTTTAGCCTTTGAGATAATGGTGCCAACTCCATTTTTTAGTCCTTCTACTTCTTTAACTAAGCCATCAAAAAACTGATTTACTTTATTGATTTCTTTATTAATTGAGTTAAAGATATCGCCGACTGAACCAGCTTTTGCTGGCGCTTTTGCTGTGGCTAACAACAACAATGCGATCGCTAATTTATGTGATAAATGTTTTAACATATTGATGAAAGGATTTTTCATCAATCTATTTGCTATCAAATGCGATCGCTGTGATTTGAAATCGTCTTCATCGAAGCTTGATTATTTAATTGCCCGATAGTTTTTTTCTTATTTCTTCGCCATATTCATAGATGCCGCGAATTTTTCCCTCTTTGGCATATTGGGCTATGATTTCATGGCGACGATTTACCTCTTTGGGATTATTTACGGCTGCGGCAAGAGTAATGGGATTGGCAAAAAATCTTACCTGATTGATTGTGCCTGCTTGGTCTAATAGCCAGTTGGTAGCTAATTGACTTTTGATTGGGGCAAATTTTTTAGAAGCGTTAGCTTCGATTAGTTCGGGGTCGTATTTTAATGTCTGGACAATGGCATCAATGGCTGGTTTGGCAATTACACCAATCATTTTGTGCTTGACGTTAGTAAGAATATCGGCTTTGTATTTGCTCTGATTAAGACTATCGAGGTTTTGTCCTGCCATGATAATTTGGATTCCCGATTTTAGACCAGAGGCACATTTGCGCGATACCATTTTGGCAACTGCTTCTAGCTTGATTTGAATTGAGACTTCATCAATGGCAATCACCGATATTTCGTGAGACATTGATTTGCGCTCGGCTTCTTGATTGATTGCTAAAGTTAAGACTGAAGCATCGTCCTCGTCATTGAGTTTAGTTAAGGCATATACATTTACTAGAGTATTGGTTTGAATCGTGCTGGGTGCTGATATAGCCTTGCCGATTTTGCTACTGAGCCAATAGTCTAGGCGTAGCTTAATAAATTTCATGGTGCTGATTTGCTCTGGTGAAGGGTCGGTAAGACCTAGCATTTCAAAGCCCAAACTAGCGCGAAAATCATGAAGAGTTGGGGTACGTTCCCAAGCGGCACTGCCAAATCCTTCTTTATAGGCAGCTTGAAAGCGATTATAGATTTTCTGATTATTTGGTGAATAAAATTGCTTAACTGCCATTAAGATTAGAGACTTTACGGTACTGACATCAACATCAGGTCGTGGGTTGCATCCTGCTACCATTACTTCTAAGATTTCGATTAATCCTTCCAAAAAGGCGTTAAAGCGAGTTTCTCGCAAGTCTGGTCGGCTATTAAAGCGGCTGAGATCTGGAATTTCAAAGATATTAATCTTCTCTTTTTCTGGACTAAAGTAGCTGGCTAGTTTGGGACCGAGAAAATCTACATAGTCGCTATAGGTTCCGCTACCGTCTTCTTTGGGATAATCAATGATGGAGAGGGGAACGTTTCGGGCTATGTGATGATTGAATACGTATGTAAGTAGAATTCCTTTTCCCGCTCTGCTCGTGGCGATCATCAGCAAGTGCTGTAAATCATCCCAAAGATCGAAATTAATCGGTATGCCACCATCCATTGTTAAAAATTCTAGTCCTTGGCGATCGGGAGAAAAAGGCTGAACTAGGGGTAATATTGCTGGTAGTTCGTAGTTATTGTATTTATTGGGGCGATTATATTCTCCCAGTAATGGTTTCCAGCTAATTGGCAGGGTATCGATCCAATGGTCGTAGGGATAGACATTTTCATTCGTTAGCTCTAATGGTGAGCGAAACTGCTGATACAAGAATTTGTAGGCACGACTTAGCTCTAGAGGACTATCACGATGATAAAGAAATACAACTGCCGTTTTAAAGGGAACCTTGTCATCGTATAGACTTTCTCCTGCTTCCATGGCTTTTTTAACCTTGCTAGCTGAGGCAAAATCAACTTTTCCTCTTTCTGCTGATTCTTCAGCTTCAGCTATTCCCTGTTGGGCTACTCGCCTCATATTTTCTCTTACTTCGGCAATATCTCCTTTGGTAATCTGCACAAATACTTCAGTATCAAAAACTTCAGCTTTAGACAATACTTTCCAGATGGTCTGCATTTGATCTCTGCCGTTGTCCCATCCGTCAGCTTTTTCTTCTAGACTAGATACGCCGATATACTTTCCTTGGCTTTGGATATATTTATCGCTGCTGATGGGTACAGGGGAATTGAGAAAGATGCGCGAGATTGGGTTAAGCTCGGAGTTTCTGGTTAATTCTAAGCCATCAGACGTAACGTGAATTACTTGAGGAATAGCAATTTTTTGTTCGGTCAAGCGATTGGTTAATTTTTCCCAGATTGTTTCGCTATTGTGGGGAACTACATCTAGTCCTAGTTTTTGGGTGAGAAAGTTATACCAGGTTTCATATCCTTGGTAAAAGGCATCGGTAAGGATACGTTGTAAATTGGCGTTGTCGTGCTGTTCTTTTTCGCCGACAAAGCCTAGCCAGGATTTTTCTAGCTTTTGCAGTATCTTTTCCATCCCGTCATTTCGCTTTGCACCTTCACTAGATATGCTGTAGGTCACATAAATATCGAGGTCAATTTCCTTTCTGAGATTTTTTCGGCTTAGTTCTTGATGGGATTTAATCTCAGATTTGATCAAGCATTCGATTTCTTGACTGGGAGCTTTTGCTGCTAGTTCAAATAGTTCTGCTTCTCTTTTTTCTCCTTTAACGAACACCTGTTGGTGGAGGGTCATTCTCTCTCCTGCTGGAAAATCAACCATTCCTAACACCAAAGGATTATAGTTTTTTGCGAGTTCGTTTAGAGGTATGATGTTGCTCAATCCATTGCAGCGTAGACCGAAGACTATTTTAAAGTCCGCATCTCCTTTGCGTAGTAAAAAGCCGCCAACGGGGTTACTTTCTAATTCAAAGCTGATCGCTTCAGTGAAGTGTTTTAAAGTATGTTCTATATGCTCAAAAGCAACAACTCTATTCTTCTCGATCTTAGTTTTTTTTTAGTAGTGGTCATTTTTCTTTAAAGGTATATTTTCACGGGGTTCGTATTTAATTCTGGCGGTCGTCCACTTTGGTGGTTTCTTAGTTAGTTTTGCTATTTGGATGTAGGGTTTTCTTCCAGCAAATAAAAGCCAGCCAAAACCACTCCATAAAACAAAGCCAACACACCAACTTATAGGTGCGCCAAATAAACCTGCCAAGAATGCGATCGCGATAATGGCGATCAAAGGTCCTGCTAGTTCTTCGCTAACAAGGTTGCCCTTTTTGGGAGTTTTATTGAGGGACTGGTTGGATTTGATTGGTTCGAGTGGGTTGAGCATTGACTGGTTTTTTTTCTATTAGCTTTAAATTGATGAGTTTTAAGGTCCAGCAGCACCAACGGTTAAAAATGTGGCAATCTGGTTGATCACTCCGATAGAAATTATAAATATGACTGGATCTTGTAGTAGTTCTTTCCAAGATTTATCTTGTCCACGTCCTTCGTTAATTTTCATACCCATGTTTATTAAGATCCCAAGTAGAACGACTCTTCCAACCCATAAAAGACTTACTATTACCTTGTTCAAAGTACCTGCGACTTCTGGATCTACGTTTGTTGTGATAGCAGTAGTAATTGCTTTTTCAGCTTTAAACAGAACTGCATGCGCTGGGTCGGGACTGATAATGGAAGAAGCAATTAGCGTTAAAAATAGACCAACGCCTAAAATCTTTAATGCTCCTTCTTTTTGTAGAAAACGAGTATACTCTTGTAGTTTAAATAGTTTATTACTAGTAGCACCTACAGCAACAATAGCGATTAGAAGTATTCCCGCACTGATTATATTTTGAGTCAGGACACCTTCGATTCTTAAGGAAATTACTACTGCACCAACTGCAATGACAATCATCTCTAGGGTATTTAATTTGGCAAATATTTTTTGTTTAAAACTTTTACTTTTCATTAGAGCTAATTTTAGATAAGTTAAAATAATTTCTTTCCAAATTAGCTTTTTACTATTGCTTAAACCTGGATCTAAGTTTTATAGAAGTATTGATCTTAATCAACATGTAAATACTTTTTTCGTGATAAGTCTAGGCACATTCTAGGTTTTGCTCTTATGAGTCAAGCAGCTTCTTTTTGGCGAACGAAGCTTTCAGCTTAATCCCTCGGCTAAAAGCTCGATTATTGCTCTATTGCAAAGTTTCGGCTACAACAGTCCTTCTGGCATTAATAACTAGAGTTCTAATCCCTTATTCTTATTGACTTTTTGCTCTTTTACCGATGGCGGTTTAGGTGTTGCTTCTACCGCTAAATTTTCTTGAACTTGCTTTAACTTCTCCTGTTTGGCTTTAGTTAACCAGCCATAGCGATACTTTGCCATTTGTGCTTCTGTAACTGGTTTAAATCCAGGCACGATTATTGGTACTTCATGGGTAGCTTTAATGATATTAAGATCGTCTCTTGCTGGGTCATAGTCTATTCGTTTTAATAGCTGCGCTCTTGAGCCACCATTAATCTTGTAGATAGGCTTATTGGTACTTTTAAGGTGATATTTAAATCTTTTGCGTGGTTTACCCGTACGTTTGCTGATTTTACCCTGATATTCTTCGACTCGATAACCTTCACGCTGCATTCGAGCTAGAAATTCACTCATGGTTGGCCGATCGTCACTGGCAGCAAGAATTAGGGTTTCTAGCCTTTGGATTTCTGGCTCCCCAGGAGGTGTAGGTAAAAGATTGGCAACGGGATTGATGACAAACTGTTTTACCTTGTCGAGATATTTGTAATAGACTGCTTCAAACTCTCGGTATCTTCCCTGTTTGGGACGACGACGCACTCGCTCATAGCTGCTTTTCACTTCAGTTAAGTTATGGTCTACTTCCAACTCTCGCAGCACCTTCATCATGCGTCGCTTGTCAAAGCTATCGGCGACGCGCTGACCAGTATAGGTAATCATGTTTATGGCAATATGTAGATGGTCGTGGTTGTGAGCTTCGTAGTGGTCAGGGTCATCGCGCTCGTGAGATACCGCTACCCATTGATTCATTTTGTAACCCATCTGGGCAACGGTTTTAGCTGCAATGATATATTTGGTTTTTAGATCTAGTTTTCCATCTTGAGGGGCAAAGGAAATGACGAAGTGCTTAACGGGCTTTTGAGTAGAAGGACGCTGGCTGGCTACTCGTTCAAAGCCATTGATTATCTGTTCGGTAGACTCACCATAGTAGTTACCGCCAATAATTTTTGGCTGTTTGTCTTCTTTGAATAGATAATTAAATAGCTTTCTAAAGCTAGTTCCCGTTGTAATTGCGCCAATCATAGTTTCTATGCAGGTCGTAGCTGCTCTTGAATTTGATTGATGGTATCCCGTAGATGAGCCATAGCAAATTTTGTCTGTGGCTCAATTATTATCAGACGATGAGAACGCTCCTCAGTGACAATGGCGCTATATAGCTGGTTGATATTGTTATCCAAGCGCGATAGCTGTCGGCTCATTTCTATCGCTTTTGATTTATGTTTTTCTTCCCTATAGCCAGTAATCTGCTGACGCATATATTTACTGAGCTTGAGTTTTTTTTGCTTGAGCTTGGCTTCAATTTCTTCGAGTTCTGTGGGGGTTACTAAAAACTTTACCTGAATGTTTCTAAAGTCATGCATTTGTACTGCAATTTGGTTGGCTCTAGCCGCTACAAATTCCAGACATTGATTGATGTCGATGAGGATTTGCTGCTGACTGGTATCTATTACTATGGTTTCATTTCTCAGACAGCTTTCATGAATTGTCTTGGTCAGAATATTGAGTCTGCGCCCTAATGTAACTACAGTTTCCATTAGGCTGTAGCCAGAAGTGTTTTGAGCCTTGGCTGTTCTATGGGGTGCCTCTAGGATTAGATCCCGCAGATATTCGCTTTGGATTGTATCTCTATTAGCACTCTCGGCTTCGATCAGCGATTTTTCATGCTGGTTAACAAGGAACTTGCACTGAATATTGCGTAATTGGGCTTTATAAATTCCCTTACTGTTTTTGGCTTGACGATGGGCCATCGATCTAATAGATGCGAATATTTCCTCTATCTATAATTCCTTTTGCTGTTTGTTTGCTGTGATTTGAATCTGGATCTGGATTTATTTTACAAGCTTGGTTTCTTTAAGAAAGTAATTAATTAAATTATCTGGCTGCATCTTTGATTTTTTGTTCAACATGACTTGATTTTGAGTGGGAGTCAAGAGGGGCGCGATCGCCCCTTTGCCAGTCGGTGCTGTATAAAACGTTCTGTTTTGAGCGATAGCGAAAAATAGGTACATTTTTTAGCACTGCTGGCTATTCCTAAATCCCCCGCCAAAACTCCGTAGTTAACTCGTTAATTAGCTATTTAGGACGAGAAAAGGGTCAAAAAAACTGCCGGGGTAAACTCGGCGATCGAGCCAGGATTGTTCCTGAATAATTAAGGATAGTTCGGGGTCAATTTGGGAATCTTACCCATTTTGAGTTAATCGCCGAAATTAGTATCTGACGTTTTAATTTTAAAATTTAACTTGATTAATTATTCAAGATATTGAATTTAGATGATTTTATTTGGTAGAGATAGCGATCGCCTGACTATTGGTTCAATTGATGAGAACTTCTTCTGCTCGTCAATAGAAGTTATCTAGTATTGGAAATCAGCTTTGTTATGAGCGATTACGCTCCGCGTAGCCAAAGCGATCACGTAAATTCTGGGAAATACATAAGATCAAATCGAGTGATGTCCTGGTAAATACTGGTTACATTGTCAAATTAGTTGCTTATTTTAAGCTTGAGGAAAAAGTTTTCCTTACTGCTCCGATTTTATAGTGAATTTTTATTTGATAAAAATAATGCGTCTTTTAATGAGACGCATTTGTGTTCGCTGATTTTTTTGATAATTTTTAGCCAATACCCTGCGGGTATCTTGAGGAATTGAACTTCTACTGTCGAGCGTAAGAAGTTTACCAAAGTAGATCTAAATCACAGCTTCACCGCATATAACCCAGACATAGTTAGAAAAATATTTTATATCTAACTATAATCATGTCTACTAACACTGCCGACGATATCAGAATCAAGTTAAAAAAAGCCATCAAAGATGGTAAAACCGACTTAGGCGCGATCGCATCCAACTTGGGAAAATTCATGGACGAAGCTCTATGGGAGTATCTAGATTTGCCGGGAGAAAGTCCTGCTGATAAGCTTCATAGCTTTGTTACTTTATCTTTTGATCGGGGGGGTTTGAACTGCAAGATCGATGAGATGGACGTGCTGTTGGGTTTAAATGCTCAAGTTCAGCGTCAGTTCCGTGGTTTGGTCTTTGCCGCCAAACAGGGAGAGCGCAACGACCTCAAAGAACAACCAAAAGTTGATGCCAAGCTTTCACCCAAGAAACCGAAGGGGTTGAGCGATTCTAATAAAGCCAGCGAACGGGCTGCTAATCGGGCTGCCAAAGCAGTTCCTGCCCTTGATAAACTTTTGAATAATCAGTTGGTATCTAAACGCAATGCGGCTAAGGTGGGACAGACGATTAAAGATCCTGAAAATCCCACGGAAAAAGAATTAGAAATCATGGCTCAACGGGAACAGCTTGAGCAGGAATTAGCCAGAATCGTTTTCGAACCTTTACCTGAAGAACCCCAAGAAAGAAAGAAGCTACAGAAACAAGTACAGCAGGCAATCGAGCAGACAACAGGTAAGGTATCCGCACCAAAGGTATCTTTAGGTGAAGATCCGCAAAAGACTGCTGAGGCGATCGTCAAAGCTAAATCTGATATCGATTATCTCCAACAGCTAGTAGTAGCTATTGAGCTTGAAATTGAGACATTGCAACCATCCTTAGTTCGGGCTGCCTAGTAGAAAAAAAAGAATGCCTAGCAATAGGCATTCTTTTATATGGGTTTTAGTTTTAACCTTCTAATAGGGCATTAGCTGCGGCTAAGGCATCAGCTAATACAGGTTTGGTTGCTTTGGGTTTGAGAGTCAAGACCTTTTTGAGTTGAGCTACAGTTTCAGGGCTGATTGTGCCTACTTCGGGTGCTGCTGCACTGATGACTCTTTCTACTTTTAAGCGAGGTTGGTTGCTGCCGCCGAAGATTTTGCACTCTGCGGTGATCGGGCTTCCTTGGTTGGCATTCAATTCTTGAGCTGCTTTGCCGTAGGCTTCGATGTTGATGGCTTGACCACCGAATATAGCTTTTCCTCTAGCTACCTGGTATTTATCTTCTTGAACTAGTTCAATTTGATTTACTTGGATAGTAGCTGTACCAGTTACGTGTGACATAGTTTTAATTCTAATTTGACTATTTTTATTTAAGATGCGAAGCATTTCTTGCTTTGGATTAGTCGTTTGGTGCAAAAAATGAGAGCATACCTCTTTAGGTACACTCTCTTGTATGTTCTTGCTAGAAAGCAATTTGATCCCAATCTTGGTCGGATACTACTTCTGCTTGGACTATTTCAGATGCTACTGGTGCAGTAACAGGTTTTGGTGCAGATTTGGTCTGGAGTGTATGGAACTCCATAGCAAAGCGGTCATTAACGTGTAGCTTTAGCTTGCTGTGCTGTTCTCCTGTGACTTTATCTGTCCAGGTGTCAAGTCTCATTTCACCAGTTAGGGTAATTTTAGTTCCTTTGACTAGGCGATTGATTTGCTTTTCACTGGGATTCCAGATAGTTGCGGCATACCAGCTTGCTTTTTGTTGCTTGGGTTCATTGACTGCTATAGTTACTTTGACTACACAACCACTTTCAAAGTGGAAGACTTCAGCATCTGCACCAAGTCTCCCAGTGAGGGAAAACTGATTTAGAGTCTGCGCTTTAGTAGTTTCAGATACTTGAGTTGCTGTTAGTTGTGACATGGTTTTAATCCTAAGATTGATTATTTTTATTTAAGATGCGAAGCATTTCTTATTTCTTTGATTTGATTTTTTTGGCGATTAGATTTCGTCGCGAGTGAATGAGTAGTGGTCGCCGTTAATTAAGCCAAGCTATCAGAGCATTTGAATGCTCAAGAACCAATTGCCGTTACTAATAATGGTCGGACGATTGGGATTTATCTACCGATTGTTAGCGATCGCGATCAAGAGTTACCGATGATGCTTGAGCAGGCAAACAGTACTTTACAAGAATTGATGGAGCAGTAGTTATGGACTCGAATAAATCTGTTGAAGCAGATAATAATGCAGACAAGATATCTTTGATTGCCGATCGGACTAAAGCATTTGTTGCTTCTGCATCAGACCGAGTTGAATGCTTATAAAAGCGACCTAGAACTACGGTTGGAACAGTTTAAAACTGAAATGCTCAAGCGTGATTTAGAAAATCAAAGGCAAAACAGGCAAATCCTGCCTGACTCTAATGCTGCTGGAGAATTAATTACCAAGTACCAATTCTTGTGATGGTCAGTCCTAGACCTGTTCTTGTTTTAATGAAAATATGGATGTTGGAAATTAAGTGGCAGATGGTTTTCTGGTACTTGCTGGTTGGCTACTTGAATTTGGGGAAACAGTTTAGCAGCTTGACTATGGGGTTTGTAGTTTGGTTCTAGCAACCAGAAACAGTGATAAAAATGAACTTCGTTGGGAAGTATAGTCATTCCAAATAGAAAACACATAAAATACAGAAAACGTATAGCTAATCGCATTAGGATCACACATATATGTCATTACACAAATTAAATTGAGTACATAATCTATTTATATTTGTGGCGATGGGTAAACCTGAAGTACCAGATTTAGTTATAAGTGTCGATCTTGGCGGATCTCTGACTAAAGTTGCGGCAGCTACTGCTGACGGTCAATACTGTTTGTTAGCTTTGGCTAGTGAAGTCAGTGAGATTCCTCAAGCAATACTAAAAGATGTCCAATCGGGGTTTTGGGGTGATGCCAACCCTGAATCAATGGTGTGGGTTGGAGTTAAAGATGGATTATCCTATGCTGTGGGCAAATTTGCTAGAGATAATTTTTCTTCGCAAATAAATCTTGCTCTATCCAAAACCGATTTGGCAGTGCCGAAAATTCTTGCTCTTTTATGGGTTCTTCAGCAAAAGCTAAATTTAGGTTCGAGTTTCTATGTTCGCCTGGGGGTTCTTCTACCAGCAGGAGAATGTTCGGCGCTCGATCGACAGGAACTGATAGATTTACTTGTTCCAGCTTTAAAAGGTTTCTCTACTCCGACAGGGAAGATGAGCGTTAGACTTTTTGGCAATCTCGTAATTAAGCCTGAAGGTGGGGGAGTATTTTTGAACTATAAGCAAGACGAGAAATCTCATCTTGCTCAACGAAGTGCTGGAATTTTAGGTATTGGGTTTCGCAACTCCAATTTATTAATCTGCACCGATGGCACCATTAGCGATGGCGATCGCATTACCAGTAATTTGGGTTTTCATTCTCTTATTCAAAGAACAAAAGAGCTTATTGGTTCTACCGTCGATGAGGTTGAACTTGCCACTATTGTTGCTAGGGCTGGATATGAGATCAATTCTCGGATAATCAGAAAATATCTGGCTAAAATTGGTAAAGAGCGCCGAGAAGAGGCTTTTAGTGAATCAATTGCTAAAAGCCAGACAATGTATTGGAGTCAGCTTATTAACTGGTTCAAGCTAGTAGGAGCAGATTGCCTAGACGATCTTATTTTCTACGGTGGGACGACAGAATATCTCAAAGAACCTCTAGCAGAATACTTTAAAGATCGCGTAGAGCGAATCTCGTGGAATGCTGGTGCTGTTGTGCCACCTGAACTGTTGAAAAGTGCTGTGGCTGAAAAAGAACAGTCAGGTTTAGATTTTCGCTTTATCGACTGCTGGTGTTTTTTGGAATTTATCTGTAATCGGCAGTCTGGCTATGGTCTATATACAAAAGCTTTGGCTGTGGAGGACGAGACTGCCGTCCTAAAGGATACACCTTCGGATAAGGAAACCTCGGCAGCTCGATACGTCCGTGCGGGAGTAGATTGATGAGTTCTAAGAAATTTACCTGTGATTGGCTGATTGAAGCTGATTCGTCTTTTGCGGTTATCCTGGATTACTTCAATAAATCTTCCCACAGCAAGCGATCGCAAATTGAACGAGGATTGGTGAGTTTTTTCCTGCCAGAAGCGTATTTACAATCAGGTCAATCCTTAACTCCCCAGCAGGAATGGGAGCTTTATAACGCCATTTATGATTTAGAAAAGCAGCTTAAGCTTTATCGTCAGTTCCTCCTGGAGGTAAAACCCACTCTTAATGCTCTAGATTTGGACGATCAAAGCGGTGAACCCCAGAATTTATTTCAAGTTAAGCAAGAGGCTGATGCTATTGGGTTAGCTACGGCTAATTTTTCTGGTGGGGGTGATGATTTTGTTGATGATGACTTTAGCGATGGTGGAATTTGACCGAGAGGGATGGTCGGGAAACCCGACCATCCCTCTCGACAGTCCTAAAGGACATTGTACCCTTGTCCTTTAGGATACCGCTTCGCATATGGTATACACCTTCGGATATCGCTCCACTTGGGCAAAGAAGGCGCGTTTTGGGTCAGAAGATTCTGTCCCAAAAGCCGCCGCCCCAAGACCGCGCCGTCTCGCAATCGAGGTTTTATCTACTTAAATTTTTTATTTATTTATTAGAATTATGATTTTACATTTTGGCAACGGACAAAAAGGTGGAGTAGGAAAAACATTTTTTATTAAAATGTTAATTGAATATTATCTCTACAAAACTTGGACATACAAACTATATGATTTGGATGCAGGAAGCCTTGATGTAGGGAAAGTTTATGCTCCTGATATATATGCTAAAAAGAAAAAGGGAGACAAGACAAATGATGAATATTTTTTGCAGTTCACTGATAATAAATACAATCAAGATGAAGTTGATGAAATCTTTGAATCAGCACTGGCGCAAAATGTAATTTGTAATCTTCCTAGCAATATTAAGCATCTATTTAATCCCTGGATTACTGATAATGGTTTAATCGATCTGGCAAAAGAAAATAATACAAAAATTATCAATTGGTTTGTTTCAAATGGCGAACACTCTAGTATTGATGAATTTATTAAATATGTTAATAAATTTAAAAACTGTGAAACTTTTCAACATGTTTTTGTCAAAAACTATGGCTTAGAAGAAAATTGGGAGAGAATTATTCAGCAGCATAAAAATCTAAGGGAAATCTTACAAGCAGATTCGATTATTTGTCTAGATTTACCAGCCTTTTCTCCTACTAGATATAAGATTATTCTCGATCATAACTTAACATTTGCTGCTGCTAAAGACAGCAAAGAATTAAATATCGTTGCACGTCAAGCCGTCAAAAAGCTTTTAGATCTCTCTTTTGAAAGATTTGATCGGGCATTTATTGCGCTCAATATTTCTCAGCAAGAGGCGACACAATGAGTAGACATCAAGAGGTAGATGATATTCCAGGTGATGTACCAGAAGCAATTGAGCAGCAGCAACTAAATATTCCAGCTTCCTATAAAGACGGGTTAAATATGCTAGAGCATTTGCTCAAAGATAAATCGACGATTTATACCAGCAAAATTCTAACCATCATGCTGCAATACAAGATTAAGGCAGATGACCCGATTTTTTTGCTGCTATTGTGCATTTCCGAGCTTGAGCAACTGATGGTCAATCTCCCTCTTTCGCTTATTTCTTTTGGGGAAGAGTTTTTGGATGAATTGGAGTCTTTATTTAAGGAATATTTTGGTGAGGATGCGGATACTCAACAGCGATTCGATCTGGCTAATGCCGAATACTTGGCTTTGGTTGCGGCTGGTGCTGAGAAGATTATAAATAATGTATCTGAGCGTAAGTTTTACGGCAACGTCAATGCGATCGCCAAAACTATTGGTCCAGCCTTTGGAATGCTGGTTTTATCTTTTGGTTTGGGAGTGTTTGGTACGCTGCATTTTAACAAGCTATCTACCCGTGCTTTAGTGGGATCTGGGAAATTAACTGTCGAGCAGCTTGAAGCACTAGATTGGGCCCAAAGCAACGAGGGCAAACAGCTTCGACGTATTGGTGAATATAACAGTGGTTATCTTGGCAAAGCTTGTAAAGAGGATGCTCAGGCGTTGAAGGTGTCGCTTAACTTTGGCAATCGTAAAGCTACCAAGGGTTTTTGCGTTTTGTTTGTCGATCCTCCAGAACAGCGTTTTTAGTCAAGGTTTCTCTAGTTGATCCATATAAAAAACTTGTTAGAATATGGCTAATAATTTAAATTATTAGCCATGACAGAATCAGAATTGCTTGATAGCTTATCGCCAGAGGAGTCTAGGGATGTGGCGATTTTTGTCCGATATCTTCGAGATGTGAGAGCTAAAGGTTTTCGTCCCGTAGTAGGAGCTAGTAAAGGCAGTAAAACTAAGTTAATTAAAGGTGGAAACGATTCTATATCTGCCTTGGTAGATGAACTGTTGACATCAGATATGTTTGCCGCAACTATTGAACCCGATCTGGAATTAAAAGCCAAGCTTAGAGGTTTAAAAGCGAGAGAGCAAATGTTGAAGTATCAGGGACTGCCTTGGACTAGTGATGTGGTAGCAGAGTACCTTAAGATTACTCCTCAGATGGTATCGAAAAAACGTAGAGGTAAGAAGCTACTAGGCTTGAGCTTTGGTAACAAAGAATATATATATCCTGCTTGGCAGTTTGACCGAGATGGGATTTTACCAGGACTCGATCGAGTTCTTTTGGTATTAAATCAGGGTTTAGTTCCTGATTGGGATAAGCTACGATTTTTAGTAACTCCCGATCCTCGTTTGGCAGAAAAAAGTCCTGTGGAACTGTTGCAGTCCAATCAATTAGAAGCAGTGTTAGTGATGGCAAAAGTTTACGGAGTTCAGATTGGCTAATTCTCATCCAGAGCCGCCACTTGATTTCGAGCGACAGGTGTTACCTGTTACTTTAGAAAGTGGTTTATTTTATCGGCTTAATCCAGCGGGTTATGCTTCAGCAATTTACTATGATGCTAGCGGATGCGGGCGATTTGATATTAAAGGTCAGTTAGGGGTTTTATATTTGGGTAAAACTATAGAAGCTGCCTTTATTGAAACTTTTGGTCGCAATTTAGGTCAGAGGTTTGTTTCTCGCGATATGATTAAAACTCGTTCTTTATTTGCCATCGAAAGCGATCGCCCTTTGAAACTGCTACAGCTTTATGGTGCAGGACTAGCTAAATTGGGAGTTGATTCGGAATTATCTTCAGGTCGGGAGTACCGCTTGCCTCGTCTTTGGTGTGAAGCGATTTATTCTCATCCTCAGCAGGTTGACGGGATTTATTATCTGTCCCGCCATGATAACACACAGCTTTGCTGTGGCTTATTCGATCGTGGAAGTTATCGTTTGAGGGAGAATAATTTGGGAAATTTGCTTAGTTATGACCGCCAGAAGTTTTTTGAAATTTTAGATCGATATGGCTTTGGTACGGACTAATTGATTGGACGATATCACAGTTGATTTGAGCTACCTATTAGATATTTAAAGGGTACTGTATTTGGCTTGTATAAATGTCTTTTTTGCCTACTTATCCACTGATTTTTTTACCTGATGGGGTTAAAGCGAATTTAGAGGCTAAGGCTACACCGAATAAGCCTGCTGTCAATAAACTTCAGCACGGACGTAGTTCGCTGCCGAGGTTTCCTCAAAAATTAGCGACTCAACCTAAGTTTAATCCTCCTGTTAGAAGCAAAATCAAGCTAGTTAAGCTCAAAGAAGCGGTTAGCGTTATTCGCTATTTGGGCTGGTTTTTCACGGGGACAGTTAGCGTATTGTTGATTGGAGAACTGTTGGCAGGGGCAGAGGTAATTGATTTGATGCCAGGGATAATTTTGCTGTGTTTAAAAACTGGCTTAATTTTGGCTCTAAATTACGGAGCGAACTATTTAGAACAAGCCCAGCAAGACGATCGACAAGAACTAGCTCGAAAATACTGGCAGGATAACTTAGCAGCTAATCAAGATTATTATCAGCAGCTTCCTGACTTACTTCGCGATAATCATCTAAAAGTAAATCCTCGACTAAAACTTTCATCAAGAGAGAGAAATAAATCCAAAACTTCCACTCCTAAGTTAAAGGTAAATCGCGGTATTGCCAAGACCGAGGCTCAAAAAGGAGTTAGTGAGGCTTATTTTTTTACCTATCTCCAGCGATATTTTGCTGATTGCGAACTGAATAGCGATTATTTTGCTCTTAACGATGCAATTGGCTATACGACAGATTTTAGCTTGATCGTTCCTGGGGGTTATGCGATCGACATTGAGATTGATGAACCCTATGAGGGTAAGTCCAAAGCACCTCATCACTGTCAGGATGATGATAAAGACCGCAATCGCAATAACTATTTGTGTAAGCTCGGTTGGATTGTGATTCGCTTTAGCGAATATCAGGTGGTACGGCATCCTGAAAGCTGCTGTCGCTTAATTGCTTTGGTGTTGAGTAAGCTTGGTTGCGATCGCTATCTTGATGCGCGTTCCCTTGCGCCTGACGGCGTCCTAAAGGATACCGCTACGCATAACGCGGGGTCGCATCGCTATCTCGAACCTCTGAAAAATTTTGCTAATTTGCCAACAGATCGAGCCTGGACTTCAAGTTCGGTTCAAGGAATGGTGGCTCGTAAATACCGTGAGAGCTATTTGGCTAAAGCAGGACTATTTACCTATGATGCTGCTCGCGAAAAGAGAAATTTAAAAGTTGCTCAAGCAGAGAAGGCGAGAAAAAAACGCAGATTTAAATCCTAGAAAAAAAGTTAACTATGTGGCAAATACTAAAAGTATTCCTAGTACTACTTTTACCGCTAAAGGAGTTTTAACCTTGGGACAAAAAAGAACTCCAGAAATTGCAAAGATAATCGCCTGAGATATTGCGATATAAACGTTAGTAATCGTCAGAATGAAAAATATTATTGAAAAGATTGCGCAGAGAATTGAAAAGCTCCAGTTTAGGATCTGTTCAATGGGTTCACTAGTAAAAAGTTGTTTAAATTTTTGCATAGATCTCTGGATAATTACTTAATTATTATTACGGATAAATTACAAAGATTCAATCAAATTGGCAGCGATTTTAGTAAAGAAAACAAAAAGAAAGTCTCTTTGAATAGAGATTTTCTTGCTCGATCAATATCAGGAAATAATCAAAAACCTTATATGAATCAAATATTAAGAATTAAACGTAGCTAATTTTCTTTTTATATTTTTCATGAAGTAAGATCTAAGTCACAAAAAAATATAATACGAGTAGGTTACACCAGAAGAGTCCACGTTAACTAGATTTACTTTTAAGCTTATGCCTGGGCAACCTTATCGATATAAACTCTTCGATCTTTACACTCAAAAATATATTTTGACTGACCCTCAAGATCCTCAATCTGTATTGACAGAGGATGTTGAGAATTCTTTGCTGGAATTTATTTTGCCAGAATCAGCCAAGGAGCGACTGTCGATGGCGACGATTGAGATGGGTATGGATGGAGGGATGGTCGCCAACAATCATCCAGAACCAGATAAAAATGTGCTGCTTTTAGCCAAAGGTAGTCGAGGTGTTTATGGTCCAGCAGAATATAAGGAACTGCTCCAGCCTTATTTAGATTTAGTCAAGGATTATCCATATCAGCGATATTTAACCAATGAGAACGTTTCAGCTCATACCAAGGATTTAAAGATTTGGGTAGTTGATGACAAGCGGGGAATTTCAGGAGTTGAGGGCATATCGGGTGAAATTGCTGCTCAGATTTTAGGCGATTCTCACGGCAAGATGAGCCTGGAACTGGCAACGGCGATTGGTTCGCCCCTAAACTTAATGCAGTATCGGATGATTTCGGCCGATCCTGCTAATGGCTGGTTTGCCAAAGGAACTTTAGCTCCGTCACTCAACAACACTTTAGAAAAATTTGCTTTGAGCGATCGCCGTGAATTTGAAGGTCTTGACCTAATTGTGCCAACTTCTTCATTAAAGGGGGTGTCAAGTCAGAATTTGCCGCCAGGAATTCATACATCAAAAGTTCATTTGTCCCATCACAATAAGTCAAGAGAAACTAAGATAACTCTGCGTTCGGTCTTAGAAAAGCTAGATGGAGATAGCTTTACCTCTGTTTTGAAACAGCAAGCGGTAGCAATAGAGGAACTAAACGAGATTTTTGCCAATTCTGATAGTCTCAACCAAGAGTTCATGAAGTCTCTTGAGCCTGTTTTCATGCCTAATCCTGACAACCCCGATGAGCGAATTGATTTTGACCCCGATCGCTGGGAGCAGTGCGGTGATTGGAAATATATTACCTTTAGAAAAGACTATGAATCGGGACATCAGCAGTTAATTAATAGTCCTATTTTTGCTCAAGATAAAGAAAAATTTTATGCATCACGGGCGAGAAAAGCAGCCCAGCTATCTTTTGTTAAAGCCAATGGTGGGATGATTTTTTGTTCCAGTCAACTGACCAACAATCAGATTTGTGTGCCTGGTTTGCCTGATGGGGCTAAAGTAGCAGCAATAAGATCGCCGATTATTAAGTTACAGGATATTGCCTTAGTTGAAAATAAGCTGATTGACGATATCAATAATGATGCTGGGATGCCGTTAAAAGGGGCGATTATTTGTTCTCCTCAAGCTTATGAACAGTTACTATATCAAACTCGTTCGTTTATTTCTCAAAATACAGATAAGCTTGCTACTGCGGGAATTGATACTCAGGCCATTAATAGACTTAATCCTTTTAATAGCAATGACTACAAAGATGTTGTTCTGGCTGAAGTTGTAGGGGAGCAGCGAGAAGAATTGGCTCTTCGATTAAATTTTTGGCGTGAAGGCTATAACGCTTTGATTAATAATAATCAGAGTGAGCTACCTCATCTAGAACAAATTCGCCAGAATAGCTTTACCGCCATTATCAAAGGAGATTTTGATGGGGATAATATTGCTATTCTCTCCCAGCAGCAGTATCCAGCAATTTATGCGGGAATTGAGGCGCGGATTAATGGTTCTGACAGCTATACCGCCAAACTAGACAAGATCGAGGTAACGGGACAGGAATTATCCTGGCTTTTAGCAGATAAGGCAGATCCCTATATCTTAGGGAAAACAGCGAATCTAGCTGAAAATTTACAGAGTTTAGCTGTAGCGGCAGATCGAGTACAGCGCTCTGGCACGAGCGAACAGCAGCTTGCTCACATCAAGCAGCTTGCTCCTAGCTTTTACTATATGATGGCAAATCCCACCGCAGCGGAGATTAAAGCGGCAGAAGCTGCTAATCTGCCTTCAACTTTTCGCTATTACAATATTTCTAGTACGGGGGAAAGATTAATTGATGAAGCTTTGGTGCGGCAGTTTGATGCTTATGGTTTAGATAGGGCACTGCTTCAGGTCTATGGCGGTGGTGAAGTAGAACCTATAGTAGCGCAACGTCTATTTGATACCTGGAAAGGACTTTTATTAAACCTTACTGATGCGGTAGCTCAACAGAACCAAATTGCCGTTGATACGTTCAAAAGCCAACGTCCGATCGATCGGGATTTGGTAGAGGGTATCGCAGGGCGCTTTCGCATTCTCGATGATGGTCTGAAAAAAGCTCTTTCAGATAACGAGACTTATCTATCTCAGATTCCCCAGGTTAAAGATTCTGTGACTAATAGATCTTTATTGGTGCAAAACGTCAATCAAAACTTGGTGGCTTATCAGGCACCATTCACTTCCTATAAACAAATACAGGGGTTATTTCCTAACGTTGAGGATGAATTTATTAATCAAGAAGTTGCCTCACTTAGCAATGAATACGACAAACTAACTTCTCTATCTTCAACTATTCGGCAAAAATCACGTATCGATCAAGGTCCATCAATGATTTTTAACGATGGTTCGGGCAGAAGTTTTGAAATCACAAATATCATGGCTTGCGATCATAGCGTTGCTTCTTTGAGTAAAGAGTTTACTCAAGGAAATGTCAAAATTAAATTTGAGCCAAACACTAAAGCCGATAGTCCTCATCAGCTTGTAGCTCTTTATAGCATAGGGCAGGATTGGCAGTCACTTGGAACTGTTTGTAACGCCTGTGTTAAAAGACTAGACCTCGATCTCTTAGCTGAACTAGAGCTTGATAATATATCTGATCTTGATTTTACTTCAAGCTCGGCAGTTCATTTGGCTGATTCTTATTCTCAACGAGCTTATCGATTAGCCTGGGAGTTTCGCGCTCGGATTCCTGATGAACAGGTAAATAATTATGCAGCGGCTACCTATAACTATTTAACCAATTCTACTAGCCAGTCCAATCGTTTGGGACTGATGTTTCAAATTTTTGGTTCAGAGCTTGCCACTCAGATTGAGTCTATGCAGTTTCAAGAGATTAAAGTTGGCAACTTGAATGGCAGTGAGATTGCTAACTCCATGCAGATTCAAATTGCTGTTAATGAGGCTGGGCAACCTGTAGTGATGCGGGTTAATGAAGTTGGGGAATTGATTGAGCTTGGGATAATCTCCCCTGATTCTTTTCAACTAAGACCGGGAGCGAGGGCGATGGTACAGGCTGAATATCTAGCACCATCAGTGGCTGATATAACTTTACCTGATGGGGAACAGCTTACGGTAGGGGGCATGTCCAAGTTTGAGACTGCTGGTACGGTGTTTCGCGATGAAGAATTAGAGTTAGAAACAGCGATGGGATCGCCTTCAAAAACTCCTGTAATCAAAATTGATGGGGAAATTGTGGGCAATCTTAAGCAAGAAAGTGTGGCTTATCTTGAGGATAACCAGCTTCTTGTTGAGGGGCAGGCATTAGATCTGACTTTGACTACGGTGGGTAAGGGATATTATCAAAAAATCAAGGCAGTGGCGACTAACGGGAAAACTCTCGAACTGACAAACTTGAGTAAGAGTTTCCAGCAACCTGTTTTAGATAAGCAGGTATCTGCCCAGGTTAGTTTTAAAACTAATCGACCTCAGATGCAGCTTTATGCTTATCGTCAGGGTAAACGGGTCGCTATTGGCGAATTTAACTACGGCAACCAAGGTTCTCATCGTAAATCACTTGACCAACTTAAGGCAATGGGTTTAGATCGTCAGATTTTCAAAGCCAAGGTCAATTCCCGCCTGTCGGTGCTTACCTTGAAGATCGAGCCTGAATCAATTAGTTATCAAGACGATCCTGCTGTAGCTAAATTAGAGACGGCTAAAATCGAGGTAAAGGAAGTCAACCCTACTACTGACTATTTTCTAGCTCGCCAGCAGCAGTATCAAAACTTTGGGGTAATTCGTTCGAGGGACTATTTAAATGATGCAGGAGAAATTGAATCGGCTTTGAGCTTGGATCTGGTGGTGGATGAGAGTTCTGCTCAATCCATTGCTGATGATGCTCCTCGCTTTAGGGATATTTCTCAAATTAGCGATGGCGCTCCTTCAATTGAATTGGAGACTGTTAAAGGCTTTACCGTGTATTCTAAGCCGATTAAGGCGATGAAGATGGTCGAAATAGCTCAACTTAAGCAGGAGTTTAATCTCCAAGAGATTTACGATCTTTCTGCACCGTCAGATCTTAATGCAGCAGTTGCCTATCAAACTCAACTGAAAAATAACTATCCAGATGTAGTTGAATTTGAGGCTCAACCTTCTGGTAGTGAAAGACTATTTTTACCTTCGATCTATAGCCAAGCTGGTGGAAAAGGTTTAATGACTACAGTATCGAGCAAATTACTTGAGGTGATTAATTTTACACCAACTGAGTCACAGATTAATCAAATTAAGCTAGATCGCTTTGATTATCTATGGCTACAGCAAAATTTAAAACTCGATCCTGGTTTATCAGACCAACAAATTCTTCAAGCTGCTTTTAGGAGTGAGAATCATATTCAACTCAAGCAGTTAACCTCTGGCATAATTACAGCAGAAGGAGAACTGGTTTATCAGCACGTCCAGGCGGCTACTGATGCTAGGTTTGGCGAAGAACTTAAGTCTGTTCTAGGACAACCGAACTATGAATTTCATCGTGAGAATGCCAAACGCTTGATTGATTCGGGCATTACGCCTGTAGTAGTTTATGCTGATAGTAATGCATCTATAGCCAGTAAATTACTGGTCAATCGACCAGAGGTAACGATACCATTGCCTGAGAAGTTGGATAAAAATATTGCACCACCAATAGTAATAGGTGGTGCGGATAAATTTGGTTTGAGCTTAAATAATCCGTACGATTATCAAAACCCAGATCTTGAGCATCCAGTTAGCTATGAAGGTATTAAATATCCTTCGGTACAACATGCCTATAGTGAGATTGTGAATCGAGATAATATTCCTCAGTCCAAAACTTATGGATTAGTCAAAGAGCTAATGTTTGCTAAATTATCTCAGCATCCGCAAATTGTTGATGGTATTCGCTCGCGCGGTGGCTATAAGTGGCTTTATACCTGTTCTCATCAGCTTGAGGGCAATGAATTTTGGACGGGGCAGGGTAAAGATACGCCTCTAGTGGGCATTATTGCTGCTGGAATGAAGCAGACTCAATTAATGGAAACCAAATCTCAGGAGAGTTTCCCGAAAAAAATTATTACTCTAAAATCTGGTCATAAAAAGCAGATTTCTACTCCTGCGATAGAAGTTCAACCAACAGATCGCTTAGTTAATAATAAAGAGGCTAAATCTAATCCTCTAGCAAATATCCAACCTAAAAATGCTGCTTTAGCTACTCATATGGTTAAAGATCTAGCTATGGCTGACGTTGCAACTCAGTTTATCGGAATGCCTGTAAATTTTGACGGCAAATCCTCTACGGAAAAATATTTACAAGCTTGGGGCGATCGCGCCAATACTGGCAGCTATACTGCTAATGATGTAGTGATGATTTCGGGCAATGGTCCTTGGCGTACAACTCCAGAACGCTTGGCTGAGGTATTTGACAATCAATATCGACCTTTAATCGATAAGGCGATCGCAGCCAAGGCAAAAATTGTGGTAGGTTCTGCCAAAGGTACGGATTTATTGGTTCAACGGTATCTAGAGTCTCAGGGTTACAAACTTGCTGATTCGGGTCGCAACTATGTTGAGGCGACAAGCGTTGAGCGTTCTCGCGCTTCTTACTCGGTAAGCTCAACGCGGGGAACCCGCGCAACGCTTCCTCGCGCTGCTTCTATTCAATCTCCTGCATTAAACATAGTCGGTAAAAAGGTTTCGATGTCTTATCCTTTAATGCTCGAAGGTAGATCTAATCCTTTATCCGTAAATACTTGCTTTGACGCTATGCGTGGGCATGGCAGGGTACATACTACCAGAAATTTTGAACCTTACAAAGCCTGGGGGTTTAAAGAGGGAGATTTGGCGATCGCTTATGACAATAAAACTAACCGAGAAATTCTTTTTCGCGTTGGTAAGCAGCAAAGAATTACGAACCAGATGATTGCCGACCCTAATTATCAGGCTCAATGGGCTGAGGTTGAGAAACATGCACCTGAAGTTTTGCCTAAGCTGTTTGCCTCCAAAGTAGCAGCGAATAATGAAGTATGGGGTATGACCTATGAACCTTTGGGGGATTTTGTTAATGGCAAAATTTATGATTTTGAAGACGGAAAAGAGATCGTTCTTAATGCATCTTTAACTGAAATTGTTGATAACAGACCGCCCCAGGCAAATCTTCTATCTTCTCAAGCCACGATTGCTAAATCAATTCAGCAGATTGGTGTTTTAGATAAGCCAACTCAGACTGCTTTATTAGAGCATTTAGAAGGGATGAAGCAAGAATTAAATACTGATGTTTCTCAATACGCCGCATGCCGTCAAAATTTCTGGCTGGGTACTCAGTGGAATCTCAAAGACAAGCAGTTTGAATCCTCTGGTACTTGGAATGCTCGACTTTGGGAGTTTTGTAAGCGTATTTACCCTGATGCAGATATGGCTTTAATTACTTATTCTGGGGACGAGCAGAGTGCGGGAATCAATTTGCATCGCGATGATTCTTACGCTGATTTTGAAGCTCGAACTATTTCTCTTGAGACTGTAGAGGGTCAAGAAACTCAGTGGCAGATGAAGCAAGCCTATCCTGGTATGGGCTGGGTTAAAGAGCAGGATGCTCAGGCAGAACTGGTTAATTTTTCGATTCCTTCTGGGTCGATGATGGCATTTAACTGTAAAAATCCTCATGCAGCGATTCCTGGTGTTGGCCGTTGGAGTATCAATCTTTGGTCGGTTGCTGCCAAGCAGAAAGAGGCTTATGCGGCTCATCTGGCAACTCATGGTATTGATGGTGGTAGTTCTGACTTAGGTAAGGATAAAACTGTTATTCCTTTGCCAGAGGCAATTAATCTTACCGCCGAATCTAGAGCAAAACTTAGTTCGCCGCCGATTGTTGGTATGCAGTCTCAAGCGTTTTCTCAAGCGGTGCCTGTAGTTAAACCTGCACCTGTAGCGAAGAGTAATATTGTGGCGATGATTAACGTTCCCAACTTGGATGGAGTCAATTCAGCCCAACTCAAATCTCAGGTTAGCGAGACTTTGATTAATTCCAATACCTCAGCCAAATTGCTTGATACGATTAAGGTTTGGCGTAACCAGCTAGGAGAAATCAATAACGTAAATTCTTTGATTGCTAATTTTGCTGATTCTCCAGATCTAGATACTCTTAAGTATCGGGCTGCTTTAGTCGGTCAAAGTACATCGCAACTCGCCGTAGTTGCCTTTCGTGAGGATATTAACGGTTCGGATGCTTTGTATTCGGTCAATGTTCCAAATCACGTTGATGAATATGCCTTAAGAGCTAAACTGAGCGAACTTGAGATTACTCAATTTTCCATAATACCCACACCCAAATTTAATAAAGTAATTATTAGCGATCGCGCCTGTGAAAAACTCTCTGTCGCATCTAACTTAGCAAAACATTATGAATCCAAACTCACCATCACCCAAGGACAATCAGTCTTCATCCGAGAGCGAGAATATGCTCAAACCATCGGAGATTTTGCGCCGCCAAATTCAGCAATTAGTAGACGAGGGGATCGCGATCGACCTGACCAATCGAGGGGAGAATCGCAGTCTAATCATCTCGGTGGAGACGGAGGAGGAATTAAGTCAGCCGTTCCCTGGCTTTTAAAGCCTCCTATATTGCAGCAATCTCTGGTCGAGTCTATTGCGCCTAAGATTACTTCGAGTTCGAGAATTCAGGATGCTTTAACCCTAGAGGCAGTGCCAATCTTACGTGAGATTTTAAATAATTCTCCAGGCAAAAGAAAATTTACCGACGGAGAAATCGTCATCGCTTACCAAGGCGAGACTAAATCCTTGTCGGTAGTAGATATTGCTAGCTCTCAACTGAAGATGCAGGCGGTTTATGACGGTCAGAAATGGCAAAGCGATCCTAAGTGTTTGGGAGGAATGAGAAGAGAGGATCTTGATTTTCTCAGAGCAGCTTTAGTGATGGTTACTGCGAGAAATCGAGAGCAGATTTCCTCCGAGACGATTAAACCAATAAAAACAGATCGAAGCTTATTTGCTGGTTTAGCCAGTAAGGATAGTTTGATGGCTCAATCGAAGACTCAGCCGAGTTCTGTTGTCGAACGCTAGATCTCAGCTGCGTTAAGCGTCTGCATAATACCTAGGAACGATTCAAAGCTCTTAAGTTTGGGTTTCCCATGTTTAAAAAGTTTGGTAGATATCAATCTTTTTTGTTTCCTCAATTCAAAGAAAATCTAACGAGGAAAGAAATTGCCTGTCAAGTCTTACTATCGGGGGTATTATGCCTAGATAAGTGGCGCGGGTACCCCTGTTTCAGCTTGGCACTCTTAACTCATATAACCAAGGGATAGGTTAAATAAATGGTATTATATACAGTACCATTATGGGTATTTTTTAAATACAAAGTGAGTATTAGAATAGTTGTAGATACCAATGTTGTGATTGGCGCATTAATCGGTAAAGAGTACAGTGCTAATCGGAAATTACTAGAATTATGTTTTTCAAGAGAATTTCAGCCTTTAATTAATTACACTCTGTTTACTGAGTATGAAGATATTATTAATAGACCATCCATTCTTGGATTATGTAAACGTTCTAATGAAGAAATAAATATATTATTTGATGGATTTTTAAGTACTTGTGAGTTAGTAAAAATTTATTATTTATGGAGACCTAATCTAGTTGATGAAGATGATAACTATCTAATAGAACTAGCCATTGCAGGTAATGCAAAAATACTCGTCACACATAATATTAAAGATTTCTCTAGATCGCAGTTAAAATTTCCACAATTACAAATTAAACAGCCAAAGGAGATTATTTGATTATGGGTTCATTACATTTGAGAATTCCAGACGAGAAGCATCAAAGACTTAAAGAGTTGGCTAAGTCTAGAAATATTAGTGTTAATAAGTTACTGGAAGAATTAGCCACAATGGCTTTAACTGAATACGATCTTGAAACAAGATTTAGAATTAGAGCAAGCAGAGGTTCATCCGAAAAGGCATTAGAAGTTTTAGATAAATTAAAACAAGATTTTGGAGATTGAGTAACCAACCCATTATCACAGGCGCGTTAGCGAAGCTTTCCGCAGGAATCGCTTCACTTATTAATACCAACGACCATAATCTTCCCTGCCAAATTCGATTTAAAAAATACAAATTACTTTTTGAAACATTTGATATTTTCTTCCAGAAAATATCAAACCCCAAGTGGGTAAAACCCTATTATTTCGTTGAATACCAAAGTATTTTATTAGTACAAACGCTCACCTTAACAAGGGTAGTGACGCGAGACAGGAAATGCCAGTCTGCGAAGATTAATTATTATTATTAAAACAGGTGGACACCATTGATTTAAACCATCTCGTTTCTACTGCTGTCTTTAGATAACCAACCCTCAAATACCTTTATTCTCTCATCATCGATCGCGACATTACCGTAATACCTTTCCCTAGCTTGACGACTGCCAAACCTACCCAGATACGTCATTTTCAATCCCAACAACCTCAATAATTTCTGAGCAATGGCTATCGGCGTATCTTTCTGGCTAATAGTTACACCCAGTACAGTTTTTATCTCCCAAGCATTTCGTTTAGCTAGCTCTGCCATTTGAACCAATAATTCAGAACTAGCGCAAAATTTAGCTTCGGGGTCAAACAGCTTCTCGATCCCCAAGATTTCTAAGATCCTGACCTTAGCCGTTAGTTGAGAATCATTAAAGCTGGGTTGAAAAATAGCTCCTTTACCTGACTCTAATTGAGCCTTAGCACGGCGTAAATCTCGTTCGGCTAAAAACTGTTTACCAACGCTTAGGTAATAATGCAGCATTAATTCTAGATACCAACCCCGATCGTCTTTTTTAACTAGAGGGGGGGACACCTCAATACCGTACCTCCTTGCTAACCTACCGTGACGTTCTGTTAATAGTTCTGCTTCAGTTTTATTGCGTTTATCTAATAGCTTTTGATATTCAGCATCCGTAGGATTGGTAACAAGTGAAACTGCTTCACAGTGCTGTTGGTACTGTTCGTCTCTAGTGGTTTTAATGGCGGTTTCAATTTCTGAGGTATCATTTTGAGCAGTTGCCGATACAATCCGATGTCCTTCTATTTTCAGTTCGGCAATAATCGATTCTCGGTAAGCACCCATCCCTAGATTCACGCGGGCTGCCAGCTTCGCCCAAGTGCGGAGAGATTCTGGTTGAAAGTTAGAATCGATATCATCATCAAACTGGGATTGGGCGAGCAGTCTAATATTTAGTTTGGTTAGTTTGTGTTGGGAAGCTAGCAGATTTTTAACTGAGGTACTGCCGTTACCAATTCTGCCCAGCCCTCTAGTTGCTGCCCAGATATGTCGCGGTACGTTATCTCTGACTCTGGCAATGGCTTGACGCACTGAGTTGGTAGGCATTCCTCCCGAAGCAATAGCCCACACTCCTGTAAAGTGTTCCCTGATATCGATACTGACTCCAGTTTCGATGCTAGGAGATGCCAGCACGACATCGTACTGGGGCAGAATCTCGTTGAGATGGGCGATACAGCCATAAGCGGGATGATTGGGGTTAGCCACCGATTCCGAGTCTATTCGCAGTATGTTTTTTTGGGGAAACAGTTTTTTCAAGTGAGCTTCTAAATTGCGCGTTCCCCATTTACTATTGGGTTTTTGTGCCGAACAGCACACCATCGGCACCCCCCCAGCTTTTATGTCCTCAATTAAAGTTGCCACTAGCTGCTTGGGATTATGACCTTCGTAGGTAAAAATATCCCAGCAGTCGTCAGGATTTTGGTATTCATTAACCGCTATCCAGGGAGTAAGCGGAAATCCCGCCAAAGATCTGACATAATCGATACTGACATCGCTTAAATCGGCATCGGAGAGATAAACTTTACCAGATCCACTTAGGGCAGTTTGAATTAAAGTTTTAAGAGTTCTCAGAATCGCCACCCGCTGTTTTTGAACTTCGGTATTGGCGTTTAAAAGATGCCAGAAGACCTGTTCGCACTCATCAATGATAATTAAGGCATCACTCCAGTTTTCGGGCTGAAAACGTGCCGTAGAATTGGGGTGAAGGCTATCGACACACAGACCATAACCTAAAGTTGTACCGATTTCCGAATTTTTGATTTCCGTCACATAGGGAACTCCAAAACGCTGACATAGAGCCTGCCCCAGTTGAACCCGATGGGTAATAATAATTACAGGCTGTCCCACAAAAATGGCTTTTTGGACTTCCCCTGCTAACCATTCGGTTTTACCCGTACCTTTAGGAGATTTAAGCCCAATTAGCCTGGCAGGAGTGGAAGACATAGTTAACTTTGGTAAAACTTCTCCCTCAGTATTCACGTCTTCTAAATTTGCTTCAGTCTCACCATCTTCTAGAAATGCTCCCAAATAGCGTTTATTTAGCCGACAAGCCACGGGATAGGTCAATTGGGTACTTTGCCTAGTCAGCCAGGTTTCGAGGTCTTCTGCGGCATTATAAGCGGTGTGAAAGGCATCTTCTCCGTGAGTCGCAATCAGGTCATCTACTCCTTTTTCTGGCTGCGACCAAGTAATTACTTTGACTCCACAGCCTTTTTTGGCTAGTAATTTCCCAGTTTTAGTAATGGCAGTATTAACATTAGCAATGGTTTTGGGTTTGGTATCTTGGTCAAAGGCAAAATAAATATCTCGCCCACTTTCTGCCAAAACTTCTAGCTGGGGAATCAAACTAGGCAAGGCAGTAGCTCGACCCCATTCATCTTTGGGTTGGCGGTAGCCGTTAAAGATTCCTGGAAGGGCAATAGCTACATAACCCGCCGTTAGAATTACTCCTGCTTTTTTAGCTCCTTCCGTTATAACTAGAGGAATTTCAGGATGAGCCAGTACCCACTCCCAAAAGCTAACTGGCCAGAGTCTATCTTGAAGTCTTAGTGCCAGAGGAGAATGATAGCGTTTGAGGCTGTAGCGAGCAGCAATTTTATCCCAGAGGTGTGGCGGTAGGCGCAGGGCAAAAATAGAAGTGCCACTTTTGGGTGGATGTTCGTACTTGATGGGTTTGCCGTTGTTATTTTGCCGAGGTTGGTTAGGTTTAAAACAGCCCCAGTTATCAGCAGTAAGGGTTAGAAGGTCAATGCCACTACACCACCAGCCCCCATGTTCGGTGTGGGCGTATTTTTTAAGCCATTTATCTCGCAAGCGACCATCGTTACGCCGTTCGCTGTCGGGTAGGGCATACAGCAGGTATTCAAGAGGATTCGTATCTTCGAGGCTTAATACGTTAAGCCTAATGAGGTCTGGGTCAACGGCACTATCGAGCCATTCAGCAAAGTGGTGTGGAACGGTCGTCTCAGGCATCCGAAATAAATTCGGATGACGCGACCTCTGAATTTGAGAGTCTCGATCTAAATCTGGCTTCACAGTTGTCTTAATGCAGGAATTGCGACAACCCATCTAAGCAGTTTTTGACGTTTCGGTTTTTAGAACTGATCTAAATACTCAATATATTACTCAAGGCTGTTCTAAAACGCTGAAACTTATATATAGCAGGAAACTAAAAAACAGTTCATCGGGGGATGTGGATGTTTTCATCGGGGGATGTGGATGCTTTCATCGGGGGATGTGGATGCTTTTGTTCTAAAGCTATAAACTATACACCGTTAGCTTTTAAAGCCAATTTTTTCAAGTTTTTTTTTTAGAACAAAAAATATAGTTTATCGGGGGATGTGGATACTTTTGTTCTAAAACCATAAGCTATATACAATAAGCTTGAAAAGCTTTTTAGCAGCTTGTGTTCTAAAACAAAAATTTAGAACCTGGCGGGGTGACAACCCCGCTAAACAATACTCTGTATATGTTTCATCGCCCTCAACCCCCTTTGATAAAATGGCAGTTTATTGATAGCTGTTCTCATTAATTTGTCCACCCATTCCCAGCATATATCCATAGATAGTATCCATGTCGTACCGTATAATCCTGTCCAAAAGTAACTATGTCTGGGGCGAGTTTTACCTTCAAGTTGGAGACGATTAATATACTCAGTATGTCCAGTATTTCTAATTTTTAAACCTACTAAACAACTCGCCGTGTAAGCGATCGCTATCAATAAAATTAAATTAGTTAGTCGTTGAGGATTGGCTTGAGAACCTTCCAGATTATAGCCACCTGATTTACAATCACGAAACATTGCTTCTATCCCACCACGAGAGGCAAATATTTTGATAACTTCCTCTTTATTTTCAAGATTAGTGAGTAAATACCAGGGGTTAGGCAATTGTTTATTTTTATACTTTCTTCGCCAATAAACTACGACATTAAATCGATTTTTTTTATTTTCTTCTGTAACTAATACTTCTTGATATATCGCTTTTTGCCCTGGTTTAATATCTAAGGAATCCAAGGATTGATATTTTTTGTAGCGGGGTTTAATTAAGGTGTTCTTATTTAATCTAAGAATAAAATCTATTTTCTTTTTAGTGAGCCACAGAGCCAAAGCCGTACTACGATATTCTCTATCACCTATAACGACTAGTTTATAATCTTTAAGTAATTTCAGTATCGGTCTAATTGTAGCAACTTGTTCGTAGAAATTACTGCTACCTTTTTTGGCTAAAAGTAACCAATAAATTGGCCATGCTCTTTTGTTCCAAATCACACTTACCATTGAAATATTATTATCTTTCCATTGGGTTCTATCGATAGTTATGATTAAGCGATCGCCATGCTGAAATTGAGTTAAAATTATCTTTTTAATCAAAGGAAACCATAAAAGAGACAAGCTCAAATTTGATGAAATTAAAAATCTTTGTATCTTTTTTCTTCTGCTTTCACATTTTATAGGATAAGGAAAACTAGATGCGAGTCTCTCAATTCTCACTTGACGATGAACTTGAAGTAGCCAAACTAATATTTGTAATATTAAGAATTCTGATTTAGGCAAATAGGTTTTGAGATAATCAAGATAAAATTGAGGCAACATTTTTTAGTTTAAACTGTCTCTTATTTAATGAGACAGTTATTTTTAATCATCAAGAGCTTCATAATTAAAATAACCAGAATATTTTAATTATGAAGCTCTCTTTCCCCAATTTTGTTGTTGAATATTAAGTCAATTTCCCCGATATTTTTACGGCATTACGATCGCCTGTCGTACCCCTTGTTCTATATCGATTCTGGAGGTTGTCTCCCCGTCAGATTTAGAACATAGAACATCTCCACATTAGGTGACAAAGTATTGATATCTCCGCTATTTTTGGGAGTAAGTAGTTTTAGGCAGAATGTGAAGCTTATAAAAGAGTCAGTGAAGCTCAGATTTCTAGTAGCTGACAAATTTTTTTGTTTAATTTTGTGGTGACAGGGCGTTCACCACGCTCGATTAGAGAGATGAGTTTTTGAGAAACCCCCAAAAAACCAGCAAGTTTAGCCTGACTCCACCCTTTTATTTTTCTCACTTCCCTCACTTGGTCGCCAGTTAAGCTTCCACTGGTTGCCAGTTTGAGTTTTTGGGTTTTTAATGGTGATGCTTTGATTTTGCTAGTGGTTTTACTAGCTAAAAGTTCAGGAATGGGATTTGGAGGCTTAATACATATATAGGCATTCAGTAAAGTATCTAGGTATCCTCTGGGGTTCTTTTCTAGCGATTCTGGTCT
Source organism: Pleurocapsa sp. CCALA 161 (assembly GCF_003003995.1). Classification (GTDB taxonomy): domain Bacteria; phylum Cyanobacteriota; class Cyanobacteriia; order Cyanobacteriales; family Xenococcaceae; genus Waterburya. The sequence continues at coordinate 62,405 of NZ_PVWF01000012.1, forward strand.
TAACTCTTCTGGGTAAGTTAGACTATCAAACTCAATTTGCCAATTTAATTTGCCCAATAGGACTAAAGCACTGTCCCAGCATTGCTTGAGATCGTAGGCTTTGCGATAATCTTTACGAGCCTTAGAGATAGCTGGTTTAGGAAGAGCAATTTCAAGTAGTTCTTCTACCCTGTATTTACCATTTTTACGAACTCGACTATCCAAGGTCAGGTGTATTGCTAGCCTAAGAGCTAATTCGTTATGATGAGGGTCGATGGCTAGAACTTGTTTTGCCAGATAACCAAACTGATATAAAGCTTGTCGAGATGTTGCTCCAGCCTTATTTAAAAAATCTCTAGTCCATAATCCAGGTTGTACCGTCAGGTAAACATCATCTGGATTGTCTATTTTTCCTTCTAAGTTGTATTGACCGATGGGTTTTACATAAACATTCCACATCCTTCCTACTGGTGCAGAAGCAATTATTTGTCCTTTGTAATTCTTACCCTCAATCCAAACTGCTTTTACTAATAAACAATCTAGAGCAAAGGCAGTAGTGGCAATTTCTCGCAGCTTTTCGGTTTTGGATTTCTTATGATTCCTATCCCAACCAAATTCCTTAATAATATCGCTAACCTTAAGATTAAATTGACTTTCCCAAGGTTTTTGTTGAGTCATAGCATGAGCAGCAAAAATCAAGTGGAGCTTGGCAGTTGTAAAGCCAAATTTATCGATGATTTGTTGAGCTTCATCCCAAGGAAGTAATGTAATATCTCCAGGAGTACTAATGTAATGCTCGATGTAATTCTTGAGATTGGTTTTTGCTTTGTGTTGTAAATAGGCGGTACCCTCGGTATCTTTTTGCCATAAATCTTTTCTGGTACAGGCTTCCATACTAGAAAACATTACAGCAGCAGAAGGTAGTTTGGCTAAATCTTCTAGTTGCGGCTCGCATTTTGGTATTACTTCACTAATTGCATGGGTAACTGTTAAATTAGTAGTCTCTTCTTGATGCTCTAAATGTTCGCTTAAGCTATTGACTATTTGTGTGGTCAGTTCTTTAACGCAAGCTTTATCTTTAGCTAGGTCGGGTAAATTCCAAGTCTCTTTTAGCAGTTTAACAGCCATCTTTTTAGCTGTAGCCTGAACATCACTCCAAAATCCTGCTTGGATTTGTGCCAGGATAAATTTTCGGTTACCAAAAATACGAGCATCAATTTCTGCCAAAAAATTGTGGTGACGTATAGTAAAAGAGTTTTTTGTCATAGATAATTTTCCGACGGGATACTAAAGATGAAGGAGTAATGGAAATAATCGTTATTTGGCAGTTATTCTACATCGTGGGATATATAGAAATCTTCTAAAACCTGTAGTAACTTCTCCTCAATTGAATTGAGTTGGGAACGATTTAGTTTTTCTAGTCCCTTTAATACCCATTTTGCTGCTTCATCCAATTCCCCTACTTCTGATAGAGCAGTCATTCTTCCACCTAAATCCAGCATTTGTTCTGATTGGTCACGGGTAAACTTCATGGGTGATAAGTCGTCTACTGAAACTACATATTGACTGTCCCAAGTATCCACTATACATTTATCTTTTCTAACGGATGATATTACACACCAACAATTGAGCTTCCCTGACACTCCCGAAGTTATGCGACATATTTGACCCTGGACAAAAGGATTAATGGTCGGATATTTCTGATGCAGGTAAGTTTTGACCGCTGTTTTTACCATTGAATAAGAAGGCACTTGACCCAAGGCAATCCCCACTGCCATCACCCAAACTTCACCAGCTTCAATTGGACTTAAATGAGCTTGAAAAATTGGTCGCAATTGCTTCTGTTTAGTTGGTTTTGGGTCATTAAGACCCTGGGTCTTTAAATATTCTTCTATCTGATAGTAAGTCTCGGCTGCAATCATACAACGCTCGATATAAAGCATCGTGAAACCAAAAACTTCATCACAATAAGATTCAAAATTATCAAAGCGATCGCGATATAATTTCAACTGCTTAATCGTCCTCAGTGCCTGGCCTCGAAGTACGAACCCCGTCCGTACCTGATGCTCTAATTTATCCCTTAACTGTAACTCTTGTGGTGATAAGACATACAATCTGTTTTATCCTTAAAATCAATTGATTCTTGACTCGATTCTACAACTTTTAGTGTGAATAACAGCAATTCTACGCACTAAGTTTAATCTCCTATTCCTTTGAAAGCGCGATCGTTATATAAAGCTGATTCAACAGACGATAACTTTAACTCCTTGATTTCTGGATGTCTGGGATTGATTACCGCAATATTTTCTAGACCAGCAGGTACAGCTACGCTGGGCACAAGCAAAATTAAACTATTACGTTCATTTAGCCATTGGCTACCTATTTTTTGAGTACTTGATGGATAGGGATAGCGACTCCAATCTGGGGCAAATTCTCAACCGTTAGGGTTTGACTAGATACGGTATCTGGTAGATGATAAATTCCTAATCTGTAATCAGCTGGTATTAGTCTGGGATTTGGTAGATAGTTGGCCATTTCTAAAAGAGCTACACTGGGAGTTGAAGCGAAATAAAGTACTGGTATTCCCGAGGTGTTCCATCTCGCTCCATTTAAAAAGGAACCTCCTTTACCAGCAAAGTTTTCTAAATATTTGATGCGGGTAATTCTAAACAGCTTCACTTACGTAAATTCACCATACTCGATCGCGGCTAAAGATTCTCTAACCAATCTTCTTCCTTCAAAGGTGTCGCATAAATTAATCGGTAATTCTCCATCTAAAGCTGGAATACTAGCGTGCAACCATTCTTTTGCTATACTCTCATTGCCAAAAACATTGATAGCTTCATTAAATACTTTCAGAGTATCTAAAACTCCCTCACTTTGAACTTTTGTCAGTAGTTTGGAGTGATATAAACGATTTAAGTTGCTCGAACTAGTACTCAACAAACGGACAAATAGGTCTCGCTCTCCTAAAGCTTTAACTGCTTGCTCGACAATTTTTCCAGGAACTCCTTGACGAACAGCCTGAATATAGGCACCACGATCTTCGAGTAGGGTGGGACTCAGATCTGAATCTTCTAGCAGTAAAGCAATGTTCATTTTGAGCTTATTTATTTATTACTTTAATTTTATATCAAAATGATGATGCACGTTAATCATTTTGATGTGTCATAGCTTGATAATCCGTGACTCAGATCCAAAACTCGTTTTGCTGTAAGATTCGATTAGAGTTTCTACATCAAACTATGGCAATCCGAAGGTCAAAAGAAGATCGTCGATTTAATTCTAGAGTCGCTTCTACTGCTACCGTTTCTACTTTGCCTACAGTCAAAGCGATGCGGGACTGTTTTGAGAGATATCTTAACTTAACTATTGCTGATGGTAATGCCAGTGTTGATACGATTAAAACTTATCGCAATCGTACCGCCCAGTTTACCTCCTGGTGTAAAGAGCAAGAACTTTATCCTGCGCTAATTACCCAGAAAAATATTATTGAATATCGCAAGCTGTAGCGACCCGAAATGTGCGATTCGTTTCTAGGTGAATACATAGCCTAGAGTGTTGGTAAACATAATTAAATGGAG